>CAYPAB010000017.1:24749-31106 GCA_964408605.1 uncultured Eubacteriales bacterium | reverse complement strand
TACGCCGAAAGATTAAATTTTAGGCGTATTGCGTTAGGCTTCCGTCACCTTAGTGCTCGCCGTCGGGTAACCAAAAACAAGTTTAAAGCCTTGTTTTGCTCGTTTTGTCCGTTCTGCATCTTTTTTTCTATACCATTACAAAAAGGCTGTAAAAACGCAAGTTTTTACAGCCCGTAATATTATACCGTAATAAGTTTATCGTGATTTTGCGGTTCCGCAACTTTCAATAAATAATCCCGATTTTGGAGTGCGCCTATTTCGAGAAGTTTTGTTACCGAAGTGTCGTGTGCGAGTTGCTCCGTGTTGTTTTCACGGCTCAAATGCGCAAGTATAACGTGGGTGGTACCTTTGTTCACAAGTGCGCACAGCGTATCGGCACAGGCATCGTTTGAAAGATGACCGATATCCGAAAGAATACGCCTTTGCAAAGGGTAGGGGTACGGGCCGGTACGCAACATATCGATATCGTGGTTTGACTCTATGTAAACGAGTTTGCAACCCGTTATCGCACTCAATATTTCGGTCGAGACAAAACCCGTGTCGGTAGCGACAGCAGCTTTGGTCACTCCGTCGCACCCTGTTATAACGTAGCCTCTGCCGTCGGCACAGTCGTGCGATGTTTTAAAAGGTTTCACGGTAAGACCCGCAACGGAAATTTCGTCGGTATTGACGGCTATGTCAATGTGTTTTGAGGTTAAAATGTTTTTTTGCTTTAAAGCCAAAATCGTGCCGGCGGATGCATACACGGGTATGTTGTGCTTTGCGGCAAAAACGCTTAAACCGTTAACGTGGTCGGTGTGCTCGTGGGTGATAAAAATTCCTTTAACGGCACTGACGTCAACACCGATTGAAGAAAGCATTAAATCGGTTTGTTTGGCACTTCTGCCGACGTCGGTAAGAATACCCCCGTCACGGTCGCCGATGTAGACCGAGTTTCCGCTGCTTGATGAAAACAAAGGGCAAAATTTAAGCATAGATATTATTCCTCGTCAAATTTTACTCTTGCGATATCGGCACCGACACCAGTTAGTTTTTCGATAAGATTTTCATAACCACGGTCGATAAGTTTAATGTTACCGACAGTTGTTTCGCCGTCAGCCATAAGCCCCGCAATAACCATAGCGGCACCCGCTCTCAGGTCGTCGGCTTCTACGGGCGCACCGTTAAGTTTTTCAATACCGGTAATCAAAGCGGTATCGCCGTTGACGATTATGTTGGCGCCCATTCTTCTGAGTTGGTCGATATATTTGAAACGGTTGTCCCAAACATCTTCAACAACGGTGCTTGTACCGTTGCAAGTACACAAAAGCGTCGCAAACTGAGGTTGCATATCCGTCGGGAATCCGGGGTGCGGGCTTGTTTTAACTCTGCAGGCACGTGGGCGTTTGCCGTCGGAAATTATTCTTATGCTTTCGTCACCTTCAATTACGGTAACTCCGCAATCTTCGATTTTGTTTGTGATGGATTCAAGGTGCTTGGGTATGACATTGTTTATAGTGACATCTCCGCCGGTGGCAGCGGCGGCAACCATATATGTTCCCGCTTCGATTTGGTCGGGGATAATCGAATAAGTACAGCCGTGCATATTTGAAACACCGCGAATTTTTATTACTTCCGTACCGGCACCGCGAACATCCGCACCCATGGAGTTGAGAAAGTTTGCGAGATCGACGATGTGCGGTTCCCTTGCGGCGTTTTCGATAACGGTAAGACCTTTCGCTTTTACCGCGGCGAGCATAACGTTCATTGTTGCACCGACTGAAACGACATCAAGGTAAATTGATGAACCGTAAAGTTCCCGTGCTTCGACACAAACAACCGCCTTTTCGGTGCTGACCGTAGCACCGAGTGCTTCAAAACCTTTGATGTGTTGGTCGATCGGGCGAAGCCCGAAGTAGCAACCGCCGGGAAGTGCGACACAAGCGTTGTTGTATTCACTCAAAAGAACACCCAAAAGGTAATATGACGCCCTGAGTTTACGTGTCATTTCATCGGGTATGGGGCGAGGCTCGACATTTTTAGCATCTATAACCAAAACGCCTGTTTCGGGAGAAGAAACTTCCGCACCGAGATATTTTAATATTTTAACCATTGTTGCAACATCGCTGATATCGGGCACGTTTTCGATACGGCACGACTCTCGTGCGAAAATTGCAGCGGGTATTATGGCGAGAGCGGCGTTTTTCGCACCGCTTATGTTAATTTCACCGTTCAGCTTGTTTCCGCCACGGATGACAAATTTTTCCACAAACCGCACTCCTTTTGCCTAAGATTGTAAAAAGCCGAAAAATCGGCACAAAAATCTACTATAGTTATTATTAAACAGTATAACACTTTTATAATAAAAAAGGAAGTCTTATTTAAAAGAAACAATGAAGCAAAAGTTTATAAATTTCGGGTAAGTATTTGTTAGCAATACACAAAATGAAAAATGCGTAGTGAAAAAGAGGGGAAAACAACGGCATAATATGTGCTTTTTTGTAAAACGAAGGGATGTAAAAACTCGCATTGAACCGTTTTGTGCGGTCTGCGTTTTTTACATCCCTTGTGGAAGTTTTTGTGATGTTATTTTACATAAAGCATTTTATAAAAGTTGGGATATACCGAAAAGAACTGTGCAAGCGTAGTTCGTGAATTGGAGCCGGGGTCGTTTATTAAAAACGCCGATGCCGTGAGAGTGTCGGTGGCGGAAACGCCTTTTACAACAACATAATGCTGACTGCCGTTTGATTTTTTGGCACCTACAATAACGGGTTTTCCCTGCTTTAAGGCGGAATATATTTTTTCCGAATATCCGCTTGAGGAAGTGACCGTTGTGTAATTCGAGGGCCAATAGACGGCACCGCCCGATGTGTAACTCAATTTGCTTGCCATTTGATTCGGGTATACGGTCGTGCCTGTTCTGAAACTTTCGGTCATAGCGAGAGCGGTGGTGGCACAGCCTATTTTACCCATCGTTTGCCCCGACGAGCCGAGAGTGACGTTTGCCCAACGTGGGTCGGTCTGTTTGTAATTCGGAACATTCAAACTTATTGCCGAATACTTTTTGTCGGTGCTTGACGCATTGGAGTTTACAAGATAAGAGGAGTGAACGTAACCGACTTTGTTTCCGTTGTAGATTATTCGTGAGAAAACACCGTCAGCCGTGTGCACAGTCACATATGTGCCCGACGGCAAGTAGTCTTGAACCGATGCGTTGAGCGAAGCGGAACTTCGCACCCTTAAATTGCCCGACGTGGTTTTAACCGTTCGAACCGCCGCCGAAACTTGATAAATGTAATCGGCGTGACAGTAACCGTAACTTTCGGCTGAATAGCGTACATACCAATAAGAACCGCTTTTTGATATAAGCGTGACGTATGTGTTTTTCTTCAAAGTTGCCTTGACCTTTGCGGAGGATGAGGGCGAAGAACGAACGTTAAGAGAAGTCGACGACGTGTTCACCCTGCCTGCCCCGACGGGCTTTTGCTCGGCTCGTGCTTTCGGCATTGCGGACATTATGCCGATACACAGAATTACTGTCATAACGGCACTGAATATTTTTTTCAAAAAAATCACCTCGTGTGAAAAGATACATAAATCTTAACACACGGGGCTTGAAAATTCATTGCATAAATATTGGAAGTACGGCGGGATAGGGGAAGGTTATATGTTTTGCTCAATAAGTTCCAAAGCGATTTGTCGAAGTTCTTCAACGGAGTCGATAAGACCTATTCGTGCCCTGTAGTTAGCGGCACCGTGCAAACCTTTTGTGTACCATGCGGCGTGTTTTCTCGCTTCGTGAATGCCGACACGTTCGCCTTTGTACTCGCAAATTTTTTCAACGTGTTTGAGCATAATAAACATTTTTTGCGTAACATCGGGTTCGGGGATGATTGCTTCGTGTTCGAGAAAAGCGTTGATTTGAGCAAATACCCAAGGTCTGCCCAAAGCCCCTCTGCCGACCGTAACCATATCGCAACCCGTTTTTTCCAACATTTCGGCGGCTGTCTTGCCGTCGGTTATGTCGCCGTTGCCGATAACCGGAATGCTTACCGCATTTTTCACAAGGCGAATAATATCGGTGTTGACGGGTGGTGCGTACATTTGCATTTTTGTTCTTCCGTGAACGGTGATTGCGGCGGCACCCGCCTGTTCGCAGCGTTTTGCGAGTTCAACGGCGTTAAGGTTTTGTTCATCCCAACCGGCACGCATTTTAACCGTAACCGGAACCGTTGATGCTTTTGCAACCGCTTCGACGATTTCAGCCGCCAAAACAGGAAATTTCATAAGCGTTGCACCGCCACCGGAGGATGCGACTTTCGGTGCGGGGCATCCCATGTTGATATCAATAAAATCGGGATCGTATTCTAAAGCCATTTCGGTGGCTTTTGCCATTGTTTCGGGCGAATTACCGAAAATTTGAGATCCGGCGGGGCGTTCCGCCGAAGATACCGATAAAAGTTCGGCACTTTTTTTGTCACCGAGACTTATTCCTTTGGCACTTGCCATTTCGCAAACGGTGAATGATGCACCGTACCCTCGGCAAAGTTCACGAAAAGCCCTGTCCGCGACACCCGCCATGGGTGCCAATGCCACTTTCCCGTGAATTTTAAGATTACCTATTTCCATTTCGTTGCTCCTGAGTAACTTTTGATATATAAAAGAATAGCACGGATTAAAAAACAATTCAAGTCAAAAACGAATTTCACTTTTTCGGCTTTCAATTGTGCTAAATCAGTAACTTTAACAGTTTTTTTACTGTATGTTTGTTAAAAGTGATAATATGATTTTTTTTTCGGATGTGTTATAATTCAACAGTAAAGGTATATACTTAAATTTGGAGGAATGACCTATGAAGAAAATCTTCAAAAAATCCATGGCTGTGTTTATGGCGGTATTGATGCTTGTTTCCGTTATGAGCGTTTCCGTTTTCGCGGCCACTATGTATCAAGTTTCGTTTGAAGGCGGTAACAACGGCACTCTTATCGAGGGCGAGACCGTTCCCGTAACACAGACCATTGAAAGGGGTCAAACAATGCTCTTGCCCGGCGCAGTGTATACACGTCAAGGATATACACAGACCGGTTGGTGTACATCTAAAACCGGTACATCCGGTAAATTCGGTGATGTAAATCAAATTTCCGATAAGACAGTTACCAAAAAGATGGCGCTGTATCCCTATTGGACAATAAACACTTATGAAGTTAAGTTCATCCCCGGTGAAGGTGTCGGTACCGAAGTAAAGATGAGTGTTGACTATAATAAGACAGTATCATTCCCCGTTGCATTCACTCGTGAAGACTACGTTCAAATAGGTTGGGCGGCTGTTATTGACAGCGAAGAAAAAGAATTCGATTTGACGGGAAAAACTCCCCGAATTACCGATAACACCGTCTTTTATCCTATTTGGGAAAAATGCGATTACACCGTTGAAGTAAGTGCTACTTCGTTTGACTTCGGTCACGTTTGCGTTGGGTACAGTGCACCCGCTTCACAGCAGGTGGTTATCACAAACAAAGGTAATATGTCGCTTAACTATGATTTCCCTCTTATGAGCGGATACGAAGTTGTTTGTACCGACGGACAGGTTTTTAAAGAAATTGCTCCCGGTGAATCCATGACCGTGAATATTCGACCCAACGCCGGTCATTACGCGGGCGATCACAGTGCGACACTTCTCCTCGACTGCAACAAAGATGTTTCGGATGTTCGGGTTAATGTTTCGTTTACCGTTAACGAGCACAGTTTCGACAAGTATTATTCCGACGGCAACGCCTCTTATGAAGCAAACGGCACAAAAACAGCCGAATGCAGTAACGGTTGCGGTGCAACCGACACCGTAGAAGATTTCGGAAGTATGAAAGTTTATTCTGCGGACAACAACACTGTTGACGGTCTTCTTAAAGAATATCTTTATCACAAAACCGTTCGTGCGACAGCATACGGCAGCGGTACCGATAACTTCGCCGAAGACGGCTCGGTTGCGGAAGGCACAAAAAGATTCTTGCCTGTTTCGTGGTATGTTAACGACGACTTCAACGGCGAATTCAAAGACGATAATTTCACAATCAATTTCGTTCATACATCTTTCGGTAAATACACTCTCAAAGTTAAATACGTTGAGCAGCAGTATGTTGACGGCGAATGGGTCGAAACAGGTGTTGAAGATGAAAAATCTTTCGATTACTATGTAGGCCCTTCAGCCGAGGAAGAACAGGAAGTTGTAAGACCTAATATGATACTCAGCATCATCTTCGGTATCTTCACAACACTTGCCGAACTCTTTAGCGGATTATTCGCTTGATTGTGAATCTAATTAAACATAAAAATTCGAGGCTCTTTGCGGAGTCTCGAATTTTTGCTTTTAATGTGTTT
>CAYPAB010000017.1:0-24649 GCA_964408605.1 uncultured Eubacteriales bacterium | reverse complement strand
ACATAAAAATTCGAGGCTCTTTGCGGAGTCTCGAATTTTTGCTTTTAATGTGTTTAATATTTTGCTTTTAATGTGTTTTATGTTTGATTTTAATGTCAATGTTTTGCTTTCGGGTGTGTTGAGAGTTTATTGCTTTTAAACCAAATCAGCCGCTTTTCTGAGAACAAGTATGGCATCTTCTGTGTCGATAACACCGTTTGAGTTAATGTCATACATAAAGAATTCGGCATCGTCGGGCAATGCTGTTATATCAGCTGCGATTCGCAAAAGCAAACGTGCATCGGCGGTTTCAACGGTGCCGTTTCCGTCGATATCGCAAAATCCCGAAACGGTTTGCTGAATATCCGAAATGAATACGGGGACATCGTAAATTTTGGCGTAAGTCAATGCCGCCGAATGAGATGTGCAGGTGATTGTAACGGTGTGCGAAAATTCGGTTGACATCGGTGTTCTTAAAGCGAAAGCGTAACTGCCGATTGACGTTACATTGTCGGGAACGGTTATTTGAGTGAGTGCCGTGCAATTTTCAAAAGCGTATCCGCCGATTTCAAGTTCACCGCTTCCGAAAGTAACTTCCGAAAGTGCGGAACAGCCTTTAAAAGCACTGTTGCCGATGTAACCGAGTACATCGGGAAAATGCAAAGAGGTGACTGCGGTGCAGTTAGTAAAGGCGTAATCGCCTATGTACAAAAGTTGATCCGACATTTTTATGTAACTCAAAGCGGAACAACCGTGAAAAGCACGTCTGCCGATAACTTTAAGCGACGACCCCATATATAAATCGGTTAAATATGTGCAGTCGTAAAAAGCGGATTCGCCGATGATTTGCACATTTTTAAGATTGATGCCGGTAAGTGCCGTGCAAGAGTTAAAAGCGTTGGCACCGATACTTGTTACATTTTCGCCCATAATGACGGAAACGAGTTTTTTACAACCGTAAAAAGCCATTGAGCCGATCGAGGTCACTGTTTCGGGTATTCTTACGGTATTGATGTTGTTTTTGCTTTGGAACGCACCCGAACCGATAGCGGTAACATTGACACCGTTAATTTGCGACGGAATATTGACAAAATCTTCATAAAAATCACGGTATTCGGTTACGGTGTATGTTCCGTCATCGTTTTCAGTGTAAACGAAACCGTTGTATACAGCGGCACGGCAAAACGGAACAGAAGCGATTATAAGCATAAACGCAATGCACAGGGATATGATTTTTTTCATAAGCAGACCTCCGTTGACCCGTAAAACGAATCTTATTATATTTGTTATTATACTATATCTTGATGAATTTGTACACCTTAAATTAAAAACGGCTCGATTTTTCCTTTTGTTGAATTAATATTCATAAATATGCCCGCAACTCTCGTTATATTTGAAAAAGTATTGCATTTTTTACAATTGCGTTGTATAATGTTCAAAGCGAGATAAAATAATTCTCGGAAAATTTAAAGTGAGGTTTTAGAAATGAAAAAGATTTTAAAAATCACCGCAATCGTAATGGTTTTCGCTATGCTTGCGGCGTTCGCTTCTTGCGGTGGCAACAGCGACAAAGAAGGCAAAAAACTCATTATGGCTACAAACGCAAACTTCCCGCCCTATGAATATAAAGACGGCGACAACATCGTTGGTATAGATATCGAAATCGCCGAAGCAATCGCAAAAGAATTGGGCGTTGAACTCGAAGTTGTCGACACAGAATTCGGCTCTATCGTTACAGGCGTCGAAGCCGGCAAATACGACATCGGTATGGCCGGTATGACAGTTACCGACGAAAGGCTCGAAAGCGTTAACTTCTCCACCTCTTACGCAAAAGGTGTGCAGTCCGTTATCGTTCTTGCCGACAGCAAATATGTTTCTTACGAAGATTTCTACACCGGATTTGATGCCAACGGCGATCCCACAGGCGTTAAAGAAGGTATCGTGATCGGTGTTCAGCAAGACACTACCGGTGACATCTACGCTTCCGATACAGCCGCAAACTGGGGCTTCGAAGAAAAAAATGTTGTTCGTTACAAAGCAGGTGCAGACGCTGTTCAAGCTCTTAAAACAGGCAAAGTTACAGCCGTTATCATCGATAACGAACCCGCAAAGGCTTTTGTTAAAGCAAACGAAGGTCTTAAAATCCTCGAAACATCTTATGTTGATGAAGATTACGCAATCGCTATTTCTAAAGACGATCCCGAACTTCTTGAAGATATCAATGCCGCTCTCGACAAACTCACCAAAGACGGCACCATTCCCGCAATCATCGAAAAATACATTCCCGCGGAATAATCTTCTTTCGGCTTGATTTTTGTAAGGGGTTTTACAGGTATATTTCCCGTAAAAACCCCTTGCTTTATGTTTTTTTGCGGTTTCTTTTTTACATCAACCGCTTTATGTGAAAGGAATTACTTTAATATGTTAGCACAAAAATTCAGTGAGTTCATCGACAAACTCACCTTCGTTTTTTTAGATGGCGATAGGTGGAAATGGCTTGCCGACGGCTTGGTCGCAACTCTCGAAATAACCGCTGTATCGTTGATTATAGGTATTGTGATCGGCATTGTCGTTGCGGCAATACGTTCAACATACGACAAAAACAAAGAGTCGATGAAAAGACGTGGCGGAATAGGTTACATAGCACTCAGCATTTTGAACGCACTGTGCAGAGTCTATCTTACAATATTCAGAGGAACTCCCGTAGTAGTTCAACTTTTGATTTTCTATTTCGTAATACTTCAAAGTGTTTCCGACGGCGTTCCTGTTGCGATGCTGTGTTTCGGCATAAATTCCGGTGCGTATGTTGCCGAAATTTTCCGAAGCGGTATTATGTCTATCGATGAGGGGCAATTCGAAGCGGGCAGAAGTCTCGGCTTGAACTATGTTCAAACAATGCGATATATCGTTATTCCGCAGGCGTTTAAAACGGTATTGCCGACTTTGTGCAATGAATTTATCGTTTTGGTTAAGGAAACTTCAATTGCCGGCTACGTCGGAATCACCGACCTCACCAAAGCGGGCGACCTTATAAGGGGACGTACCTATCAAGCGCTTTTGCCTTTGATTGCCGTTGCGATTATCTATCTTATAGTTGTAATGATTCTTTCCAAACTCGCAACTACGCTCGAAAGGAGGTTGCGCCGTAATGAACGATAACGTACTCATCAGTGTAAAAAACTTAAAAAAGCACTACAACGACGGCACGGTAAAAGCCCTGAACGGCTTAAACTGTGACATAAAAAACGGCGAAGTCGTTGTCATAATCGGCCCATCGGGTTGCGGTAAGTCAACATTTTTGCGTTCACTCAATATGTTGGAAACGCCTACTTCCGGCGAAATCCGTTTAGACGGCAATGTTATTACCGATCCCAAAACCGACATTAACGCACTCCGTCAAAAAATGGGAATGGTCTTTCAGCAGTTCAACCTTTTCAACAATTTGAGCATTATGGATAACATAACTCTCGCTCCGACCAAACTTTTGAAAATGAGCAAAGCGGATGCGGAAAAAAAGGCAATGGAACTTTTGGAGCGTATAGGTTTGCCCGATAAGGCAACATCGTATCCGCAACAACTTTCGGGCGGTCAAAAACAGCGTATTGCCATTGTAAGAGCGTTGGCGATGAATCCCGAAGTTATGCTTTTCGACGAACCTACATCGGCGCTCGACCCCGAAATGGTCGGTGAAGTTCTTGATGTTATGAAAAAACTTGCGGAGCAGGGTATGACGATGGTTGTTGTTACCCACGAAATGGGATTCGCAAAAGAAGTTGCATCAAGAGTTTTGTTTATGGATGAAGGTGTTATTGCCGAAGAAGGTACGCCTGCCGAGATTTTCGGTAATCCGCAATCCGAACGTTTAAAATCGTTTTTGAGTAAAGTTCTTATGTGATTGTACCGAAACTTTAATTCATATCTTGTTATAGTTAATTTGCACAAGTAAAAAGTTGAAAATTTGATGTTTTATACAAGGTTGAGTTAATTGTTGTTAAAAAGGAATTTTTTTGTTGAAAAGATTTCCCGTGTATGGTATACTCACTCTTATAAATGACCTTGGGGGTGTATTTTTGGCAACGGAAAACATTGATGTCAAAGAAGATGTTGCAGCAGAATCCGTGAGTGATGCTTCCGCCAGAGAATATGTCTATGAAAACCGCCGTTACGTCGGTATGAAAGAAACCGTTTGGTATGTTATTTACGATATGTGCCAAAGTTTCAATATTGACTCTTTCTCCTCTCGATTTGTTACTAACATTCTTCAGGTTGACTTGGACTTGCAAACGATTGTAAATGTTTTCAACGGCATTTGGGACGTTGTTAACGATATATTTACAGCGGCAATAGTTGAAAAAACCCGTACCCGTTGGGGTAAGTTTAAACCCTATCTTGTTGCATTGGGTATTCCCGGCACATTGGGTACATGCTTTTATTGGCTTCTTCCCGTGTTCTTTAAGGGCAAAGGTGCAAAGGATATGTCTAAGTTCCTTACATACTTCATATTGGCGATAGTCCGTGAAGGTGCCGGAACATTCAGAGGAATTGCCAAAACCGGTATGTTGGCGACCATAACGCCTCACCCGGTTGACCGAACACGTTTGATTACCATGGCGGAGTTCTTCTCCGGTCTTCTCGGTGAAAAATTACCGTCACAGATTCTTACCGTTCTTCTTGACCTTATCGGTAACAAAGTTATCAACCTTTCATACACGTCAACGTTTATGTTTATGGGTAACTTTACCGCTATCGTCAGCGGTCTTGCATCGCTCGTGTTCTGCGTTATGACCCGTGAAAGAGTTATGCAATCGGTTCAAACCCCAAGTGTTATGCAGGGTATTAAATCTGTTATTAACAACAAACCCATACTCTTGCTTACTCTTTCCGAAACACTTTCGAACTTCAGCGTCGGCGGTAGTGCCAACGACTATTACATAGACGTTCTTAACTTCGCTTCAATGACGTTGGTTGCCGGTATTCCCGGTGCTATAATCAACCCGTTCTCGTTCTCTTTGGTTCCGTGGTTCAGAAGAAAGTTCTCAACAAAAGTGCTTTACCTTCTCGGAACAAAGTCGCAGCCGCTTCTTAACATACCCGTATTCCTTGTCGGTATGATAGGCGGTAAACATAACGGTATTTACAAAAAGGTTGTTCCGATGATTGTCGTTTTGGCACTCAAGGAAGCCATTTACATGATATTCTGGGGTGTCCGTCGTGTTATCCCCAGCGAAATGTACAACGAGTCTATGGACTATTGCGAATGGAAAAACGGCTACCGTACAGAGGCTATGACCTCCGTTGCACGTGAACTTACAAAGAAACTTGCCGGTATCCTCAACTCGGCGATTTCCTTGCAGTTGAAGAAATGGATAGGTTACGACATTTCTTCTTACACAAGGGGTGCCGCACAGACCGACGATACAAAGTTCGGACTTTTCGCAATGGCAACCATCATTCCTACGCTTACGGGTCTTTTGGGTATTGTTCCCATTCTTTTCTATGACCTCAGCGGTGAAAAGAGAGAGCGTATGTACGTCGAACTTCTCGCACGACGTGAACAAGCCGCAAACATTGCTATGTCCGGTAATAAAGAGGACATTGAAAAACTTGCAAAAGAGCAGTTGAGCGTCGGCGAAAAGAAACGCGAATTATAATTATTAAAACGGGCGGTAAAAAATGCAATTTTTACCGCCCGTTTGTAAAATGATAGGAAAAAAGATATAGACCCTTTTTCTTCAAGAGGTGGAAAATTTGACTAAATCCGATTATCTTTCAAACTCGGCAAAACTTTTGCTGATAAGCAGTGCTATGCTTTTTGCGGTGAATACTCTTTCTTTTATCGCAATGTTTAACAGCGGTTTTTCAAATCCCGTCGGAAAGTTGTCGGATTTTTCTTTCTATGCGGTTTTTGTTTTGTGCTTTCTTGCGTTCAACGGCGAGGGGATTGCCTACAAACGCTCACGAGATCTAAAGAAAAAATCAAAAACAAATTATCTTAAAGCGCTTGTTGTTTTCGCTTTCTTGGCAAGGTTCGTAAAAAGTTTTGTTGAAAAATTTGTTTTGTCTTCCGATGCCGACAGCGTGTCGGGTGTTGGATTGCGTATTTTTATGGGTGTGTTCGGCACGGTTTCGTCTTACGGCTTTTTGTTAACGGCTGTTGCTTTTTGGTACGGCGTAAGAGATAAAGATAAAAAACATCTTTTGCTTTGCGAAGTCGGTGCTTTTGCGATCGGGCTTGTGTATAACATCTTTAAAGTGTTCAATTATGCGGTTGCAAAATACGGTGCCGTTATTTTCGGTGAATCGGGAGTGTCGCTTTTTTCGGATAAAGTAATTCTTAATGTTCTTTGTCTTTTCCAATTTGCGTTTGATATAATTATGTTTTCGGTTGTGTTAAAGCATTATGACGGTCTGAGTACATCAGAACAGGCTGAAAAAACGCTTGCTCGAAAAAAAATGATTAACGCAAGGAATATATACAATACGGACTGTTGCGGAATTGATACATTGGAAGATGATTTCTTTTTGACTGCAGAAGACTGATAAAATCATATTACGGAGTGTTTTATGAAAAGATTTTTAAATGTTTTATCGGCGATTTTAATATGCATGGGTTTTGTGTTCGCCGTTCCCACTGTTGTAAAAGCGGCGGAGTCGGGCGACCTCGACGGCGACGGAAAAATCACCACGGTCGATGCACGAATCGTGCTGAAAATTGCGGCGGATCAAATTTCGCCAACCCCAACGCAATTTGCACTTGCCGATATGAATAAAGACGGAATGATATCTGTTGAAGATGCGAAACTTGTGCTTTATGCGGCGATTGATGTCGACAGCGATGAAGTATATATGCAAAAACTCATTGCAAAAGGTTTTCCGAAATCTTATGTTGAGGATTTAACCGCACTTCATAAGAAATATCCTCAATGGCAATTCGAACCGATGATTACAAATCTCGATTGGCAGACTTCGGTTAACGGCGAAAGAACACCGCACAGAAACCAACTTATCGAAAATTCCGTTGCGAGTTCTTTTAAGTGTACTTGCAGTACGTGTAACGGCGTTATCTGGGAAGGCTCAAATTGGGTGAGTGCATCGCAAACGGCTGTCGAGTATTATCTTGACCCACGAAACTTCTTTAACGAACAGTATATTTTCCAATTTGAAAAAAATGAGTACAACGAGTCGCAAAACATCAATACAATTGAAGCAATACTCAAAGGCACATGGATGTATAACAGTAATATTGCATATTACGATGCTCTCGGTAATGCCCAAACTTATAAAATAAACGGAACACCCGTGAAATATTCGCAGGCGATTCTTACCGCCGCCAAGGACAGCGGTTTGAGTGCATATTACATTGCATCGAAAATAGTTCAGGAAGTCGGCGGAATCGAGCCGACTGCAGCTGCCGCAAGCGGAAAATCATCGCCGTATAACGGAATATATAACTATTATAACATCGGAGCGGAAACGGGCGCCGGAGACGGTCTTTTTTGGGCGAACGGCAAAATGCAAACATCGTCGTATGCGTATATGTATAAAAACGCAACTTCCTCGTCTGAATTCATCATTACCGTTCCCGCAAACACAAAACTTAATTATATCGGCGCATCAAACGGATTTTACCGTGTTTCGGCAACCGTCAACGGCAAAAAATACAGCGGTTATGTTGCCGCTTCCGTCGTATCGTTGAATACATCTTACGGCAGACCGTGGACAAACCCCTACAAATCCATATATTACGGTGCAAAATATATACACGACGGTTTCTCGGAAAATCAGTTTACGGGATATTTGCAAAAATTCAACGTGAATCCCGCTTCCGATAACTTGTACAGGCATGAGTATATGGCAAATGTGCGTGCGGCGGCGTTCGAGGCGTATTCCACTTACAGAGGGTATTCCGATTGCGGTATTATGGCATCGGAAAAAGTGTTCTCGATCCCCGTGTTTAAAAATATGCCGTATGGCGACTTGCTGAAGTCGGAACGCTTCGCCGAAACCAAACCTACCGTTTCGGCAAAGTCAACCACAAACTCCGTAACAATAAGTTGGTCGGCTGTAAGCGAGGCACAAGGTTATCAAGTCTTTAAATATAACACTTCTTCTAAAAAATATGAATTAGTGAAAACTACCGCAAGCACAACATATACCGACACCACCGTGCCTGCCGGCGGAAGTGCCGTTTACAGCGTAAGAGCCTATAAAAAAGGCGTCGACGGGAATTTCGTATATTCGGCGTTCAGTTCCGGCTTTACCGCTGTCACGTCACCGGTTGCTCCGAGCGGATTAAAACAGACTTCCGTAACGTCGAGTACCGCTTCAATCAGTTGGAACGCCGTCGGTTCTACGGGTTACTATATATACCGCTACGACGCTCTGTCGGGTGTTTATTCCTATGTCGGTGCAACTGCGGGAACATCATTTACCGACAGCAATTTGTTGCCCGGAACGACATATACATATAAAATAACGGCGTATAAAAAGAACGCTTCAATGACGGCTACATCCGAATATTCATCCGCCTTGAGCGTGAAAACAACAGGTACGGCACCGAAATATATCGCAACGGTTAAAGTCAACGATTGGCTCAATATAAGAAAATCTCCGAAAGCGGATGCGGATGTTATAACAACCGTGTCGAACGGTCAAAAGATGTATCATCTTGCAACCGAAGGCGAATGGTATAAAGTTACGTTTACGAAAGACGGCAAAACATATACGGGTTACGCACATTCGGATTATGTTGTTTTGTCATCTTTAAAACCGAGTTGCCCCTATACGGAGCCCACCGCCAACGTTCAAAACGGTGACAGCGGAAATGCGGTTAAATGGGTGCAATGGCATTTGTGGAAACTCGGCTATCTTGAAAGTTCCGGTGTTGACGGCTCATTCGGCCCGACAACTTTGACGGCGGTTAAGAAATTTCAAACCGATAAATCGCTTGACGTTGACGGCATTGTCGGTGCAGGAACAAGAAGTGCGTTGAAATCCGCCTATGAAAATTAAGGTGAAAGAATGAAATTGTTGAAACGCTTGACGGCAATTATTTTAATGATATCGGTCTTCGGCGGTGTGTATGTTTACGCCGGTGTTAAGGGTGATATGAACGGCGACGGCAAACTTCTTGTGAGCGATGCCCGTATGATTTTGAAAATTGCCTCAGATCAAAAAAATGTAACGGCATCGCAAATGGAAAACGCCGACTTCAACGGCGACGGTGCGGTAACAATCGAGGATGCCCAATCGGTGCTGAAACTTTGCGCCGATTTAAGTCCCGAAAAGTATTTGAGCAAATACTCTCAAATAACACCTTATAAACAACATTCTTCTTCCGTGAAATCAAAATTTTGCAGAGTTACCGAATACTGCGCCGAAACTCTGCCGGAGTCATATATTGCCGATAAATCGTGTCCGCTGTTGTCAACATTGCCGTCGGGAACGTACGATTATGTGACTTCCGGCCCGACTAAGGACAGCGAAAGCGGTAAGTCGTTTTATTATCTCAAATCGGGCAGACGTGTTTATGCCGAAGAAGTTACGGTCTTTAACGGCTACACCATGCCGAATAACACCATTCAACTTGCGAATACGGTGAATTACGGCGACAATTCAACGTCGGTTTATTTAAAACTCAATTGGCGTGTTCCTTTTAACGTTTCACTGAAACCGCAAGAATATGTTACGGGTTACAATAACCGCCCGTATAACATTAAAGACGGCGAATTTACCGCCTCATATATGGATATAACGTTTTATTATACGTCAAACGCCGAAGGCAACCTCACTTTCCCCGAAAGCAAAGTTGTGAAAAACTGCGTTTGGTTTAAAAATAAAGACAGCAACACCGCAACATTGAGAGTTTATTTCAAAAATGCGGGCGAATTTTACGGCTACACAGCCTACTATAACGAGAACAACTATCTTGTGATTTCGTTTAAAGAGCCGATGAAAATACTCAGAGGCAAAGTTATCGAAATTGACCCCGGTCACGGCGGAAATCAGCCGGGCGCAGGGTCGGGAACAGGCGTTTACGAAAGAGATATCACATACAAAATCGCACTTCAACTTAAAAATTATCTTCAAAGTGCAGGCGCCGAGGTCGTATTTTCACGAGATGATTCGGCATCGGTTCCCGAAATCGAAGAAAGACGGCTCAACACAATAAAGAACAATCCCGATATGTTTATATCAATACACCTTGACGCTTCGGAGTCACGTGGAGTTTCGGGTTCTTCGGTGTATTATTACAAAGCGTATTCGGGCACTTTGGCAAATGCGATTTCCGAATCTTTGCCGAAAGCGGTCAAAAACGGAACAGGTCATTCAATGCCGAACCGTGGTTCGCATTTTTATCCGTTTTGTGTTGCCCGTGTTGAAAACTGTCCCGCTGTTTTGGTCGAGTGCGGATTTATTACAAATTCCGCCGATTTCAATGTGCAAAATTCGGTGAACGGTCAAAAGTATATAGCAAAAGGCATATATGACGGAATCTTAAAATATTGCACAAGTTAAAAACACAACGAAAAACAGCAATAACATAAGGGGTTTTTGCAGGAGATGAAATTCCTGTAAAAACCCCTTAATGATTTAAAAAACAATTTATGAGTATAATTAAAAGTTCTTTTCGCAAATAAATATTCCGGTCAGCCGAAGATGATGTTGCCGTTGGTGATTACTGATTTTATGTTTATGTCATCGTCGAACATTATAAGGTCGGCGTCGTAGTTTTTTTCGATTTTACCTTTAGTGTCACCGTAACCGCAGACCGTGGCGGGTGTGAGCGTGGCAGTCTTAACAGCACTGTAAAGGGGGATGCCTATACACTTATACATATTCCTTACACAGTCCGAAAGCGTTACCGTACTGCCTGCCAACGCCGAGCGGTCGGCAAGTTTCATAACGCCATCTTCATAAACAGCACCGACACCGTTTTCCTGAGTGTAAACGGTGTTTTCTTTTATGTCTGCGGCGGAAAATTCGAGTCCGTCGGTAATAAGATACATTTTTTCGTCGCCTTTGCATTTGTAAATCAACTTCAAAAGCCCTTGCGGAAGGTGTCTGAGGTCGGCAATGACCTGTGTTGTCAGTTCGTTCATGTAAAGCCCCGCCTCAACAACACCGGCATTTCGGAAAAGCCCTGTTTTAAAACAGGAGGAGCAGGCGTTATATATGTGCGTAACATCGGAAAAACCGTGTTGTACTGCGGTTTCAACCTGTTCGAAAGTTGCGGCGGAATGTGCTACGGAAGCAACGATTCCACGCTCTTTTAACTTGTCACCGAGCGACAAAACACCGTCACATTCCGGTGCGGCACCCATAATAAGTATTTTGTTCCACAGTTCAAAAAGTTCGTTCGGTGGGTCTTCGTTTGCGTTCAAAATACTTTCGGGACTTTGCGCACCTTTGTATTTAAGCGAGATGTAGGGGCCTTCCAAGTGAACGCCGAGAATATTCGCTTTTTTGCTTTTTTCACTTGCCGTTTTAACGGTAAGCACGGCTTCTTTGAGTTTTGAAAGCGGTGCGGCAAGTGTCGTGGGGACTATAGACGTTGTTCCGTGTTTCAGGTGTGCTTCCGCCATTTCGACTATGTCGGAATAATTGTTGCTCATGGCACTTTTGTTACCGCCACCGTGAACATGAACGTCTATAAATCCGGCGGCAAGGTAAAGACCTTTACAGTCGACAACCCGACTGTTTTCGTTCGCATCGAACCTGTTGCATATATCAACAATTTTGCCGTTGTCGGTAACGACTGTACACTCACGGATTTTGTCGGGAAAAATCACTTTGGCGTTTTTAAAAAACATCATAACAATCACCGTTTATATTTTAAAATCATTAAGGTGATATGTCAAGACCGCAATCAAACCGCAATAATTTTTCTTGCGACCAATAGTGACAAAAGTTTTAAAACGAAAAAAGTATAATGTATGTGTAACGGGGGGGGTGAACGAATGGTAAGTGTTTACGCCGATGTTCTTGTCGCACTCAACATACTTATTACATATTTGATTCTTGTTTCGTCAAGGCTTGTGTGCCGTTGTGCCACCAATAAATGGGGCGTGGCAATAGCCTCGGTGATAGGCGGATTGTCTTCGCTGATAATTTTTTGCGATGATCTGCCGTTGCCGTTGTCGGTGGTTTATAAAATAACCGTTGCGGCGACAGTAACCGCAATTGCGTTTTTGCCGGTCTGTTTCAAAATGTTTTTAAAAACGTTTTTTTCGTTTTTCGGCATAAGTTTTCTTTTTGGCGGTGTTATGTATGCGGTGCAAATAACATTCGAACCGAAAAACATTCTTTATATCAACGGCACCGTTTATTTCGATATGAGTATTTCGTATCTCGTCGGAAGTATTTTGGCAATTTACGGTATATTTGTACTTTGCGATTATTTTCTTTCAAGGAAAATTGCCTCAAAGGAAATATATAAAGTAACCGTCACTTTCAGAAATGTGAGTACGCAAATCACGGGTTTTGTCGATACCGGAAACAGCCTTAAAGATTCGCTGACCGGCAGACCCGTGATTGTTACACAACTTTCCGCTGTGGCACCGCTTTTTGATTTTGAAGAAACCGCTTTTTTTAAAAGAGAGGATTATTCGAATGTTCCCGAAAGTTTGAAAGCAAAAATTCATTTGATACCCTGTAAAACGGTTTCGGGGGATACGCTTTTGCCGTGCATAATTCCCGAAAAAACGGAGTTTAGGCTCAAAAACAGAAAAGCACAGACCGATTTTGTTTCCGTTGCAATCTGCAATAAACCGCTTTCTTCGGGTGAGTACGGGGCACTTTTGAATGACAGTATTTATAATTTGCATTGGAGGGAGTGTAAAGATGCACTGTTTGTTGATTGAAAAACTTAAAATGTGGCGTTTGCGGTTGATGAAATTCGCATCGGGGGAGATTTATTACATAAACAGTCCCCAAACATTGCCACCGCCTTTATCAAAGGAGGAGGAATCGGAAATTATCAAGGAGTTGCACAGCGGAAGTGTAAAGGCAAGGGATAAACTTGTGGAACACAATTTGCGACTTGTGGTATATATCGCAAAAAAATTCGAAAGTTCCGGAATCAATATCGAGGACTTGGTGTCTATCGGCACAATAGGTTTGATTAAGGCGGTCAATACTTTTAAAGCGGATAAAAACATAAAACTCGCAACCTACGCTTCAAGATGTATTGAAAACGAAATACTTATGCATTTAAGAAAGGTGAATCAGCAAAGACTCGATATTTCTCTTGATGAACCGCTGAATGTCGATTGGGACGGAAACGAGTTGTTGCTTTCCGATGTTTTGGGGAGTGACGGACTTGAAATAAACGACAATGTTGAGTATGAAGACGAAAAACGTATTTTGCACAATTGTATGGATGAACTTTCCGACAGGGAAAGGCTTATTATGTGTATGCGCTTTGGTATGAACGGAAAAAAAGAACATACGCAAAAAGAAGTTGCCGATATTTTGGGGATTTCACAAAGTTACATATCACGCCTTGAAAAAAGAATAATTTTAAAATTAAAAAGGGATATTGAAAAACAAACAGCGGAAAAATAAAAAAATTCTTGTCATTTTGCATTTTTGGTATTATTATGAAATAAAGTAAAATTTTTCCAAAAGGCGGAATGATTATGAATAAAGCGGAAGTTGCGTTTAAAGCGGTTGATGTTTTGTGTTATCCTTCTCAAAACTGCCGAAGGTACAAAAACGTTGTTGCCGTTAAGGATATTTCTTACGGCGACAGCGTAAGGCAAAAGGCGGATCTCTATTACAGAAGCGACATCGTAAACGACGGCAAAAAGCATCCTTTGGTTGTCTATTTTCACGGTGGCGGATTCATTATGGGCGACAAAAACTACCGCATAAGCATCAGCGAGTTTTATGCCGATAAAGGGTATTTCGTCTATAACGTGAATTATGATATGCCCCCCGAATGTGCCGGTATAGAGATGTTCAACGGTTGGGTCAAGGGGCTTAATTCCGTGACGGCGCTTTTCGACCGTTATAACATCGATGAGGATAACATCGTGCTGTCGGGCGACAGTTCGGGCGCTTATCTTTGCTCGTATCTTGCGGCGATTAAGTTTGACGAACACCTTCGTGAAGCAATAGACTGTGACGGTATAGATATTGATATAAAAGGTCTTATGCTTATGTGCGGAATATATGACCTTGAGGTTCTGCTTAAAGGCACAAAACTTTTCGGGGTTATTCCGCAAACCGCAAAAATGGTTTTGGATTTTGACTTAAACAAGGATTTGTCCAATATAAAAGATTATGAATATTACGATTATATTTCACCCGCCGATTTTGTAAACGAAAACTGGTGCTCAACGTTTATTTGTTGGTCTGACGATGACATTATCTGCCAGCATCAAGGCGAACCTATGGCACAAAAACTCGAAAAATTCGTGCCGTATTTTGAGTCGTACCATGCAAAAGGACTGCAAAACAACCATTGTTTCCACTTGAATTTTGCAAAACATAACAAACCGGCAATCGAATGCAGAAATAAGTCGGCTGAATTTTTAGCGAACTTAACGGCAAAAGAAACTGTCGGGGTTTGATCTTGATTATAACAAAAAAAGAAACTGTTGCGGTTTGACCGCAACGGTTTCTTTTTAAACGGAAACAAAGTGCTTTTTAAATTATCTTATATTACCGGTGTTTGTTTTAAGCGTAACGTCATGCGCTCCGCCTTCAACGATGCTTGTTGCACTTACCAAGGTGAGTTTGGCATCTCTTTGAAGGTCGGGAATTGTCGTAACACCGCAGTTGCACATTGTGGATTTAACTTTGTAAAGGCTCTTTGTGACGTTGTCGTGGAGAGAGCCTGCGTATGTTACATAGGAATCGACGCCTTCTTCAAACGAAAGTTTCGATTGACCGCCCAAGTCGTAACGTTGCCAGTTACGGGCTCTGTTTGAGCCTTCGCCCCAATATTCTTTAACGTATGTTCCGTTGATGTTGAGTTTCGGTGTGGGGCTTTCGTCGAATCTTGCAAAATATCTGCCGAGCATCATAAAATCGGCACCCATAGCAAGAGCGAGAGTCATGTGGTAATCGTGAACGATACCGCCGTCGGAACAAATCGGAACATAAATGCCGGTTTCTTCGAAATATTCGTCACGTGCGGCGGCAACTTCGATGAGTGCGGTAGCCTGTCCTCTGCCGATACCTTTTGTTTCACGGGTGATGCAAATTGAACCGCCACCTATACCGACTTTAATGAAATCGGCACCTGCCTCGGCAAGGAAACGGAAACCGTCACGGTCAACAACGTTACCGGCACCGACTTTAACCGTGTCGCCGTATTTTTCACGAATGAAAGCGATTGTGCGTTTTTGCCATTCGGTATATCCTTCGGAGGAGTCGATGCAAAGAACATCGGCGCCTGCTTCAACAAGAGCGGGAACACGTTCCGCAAAGTCACGGGTGTTTATACCCGCACCGACCATATAGCGTTTTTTGTTGTCGAGGATTTCCTGCGGATTTTCTTTGTGCTGTGCATAGTCCTTGCGGAAAACAAAATACAAAAGATTGCCGTTTTCGTCAATAATGGGGAGAGAGTTGAGTTTGTTTTCCCAAATGATATCGTTAGCCTCTTTAAGCGAGGTTGTTGCGGGCGCCGTGATGAGTTTTTCGAAAGGAGTCATAAATTCGCTGACTTTTAAATCGAGGGGCATACGGCTGATTCTGTAATCTCTTGAAGTTACAACACCGAGAAGTTTGCCCGTTGCGGTGCCGTTGTCGGTAACAGCCATTGTGGAGTGACCGAGCGCATCATAAAGATCTATAACATCACCGAGTGTGTTGTCGGGGCAAAGGTTTGCATCGCTGACAACGAAACCTGCCTTGTAACTTTTAACTCTCGCTACCATCGCGGCTTCGTCTTCAATCGACTGCGAGCCGTAGATGAACGACATACCGCCCTCTTTTGCCAAGGCAATCGCAAGAGTGTCGTTGGAAACGGACTGCATAATTGCCGAAACAAGCGGAATGTTAAGCGTGATCGGTGATTCTTCGCCTTTTTTGAATTTGCAAAGAGGTGTTTTGAGGTCGACGTTTGCGGGAATACAGTCGGGCCCCGTGTAACCGGGGATGAGCAAGTATTCGCTGAAAGTTCTGGAAGGTTCTTTACAGTAGTGAGCCATTGAATTCTCTCCTTTACGGTTTTGTTAACAGAAAATGTTATTACCTTTTATTTTACTTTTTATTTTCCCGAAAGTCAACTATGAATTATAACGATATTGTTCGGTTTTTTTTGAGTTAAATTATTGTAAAATGACATATTCTGTGATAATATTAATGAACCGTGCAGTTGCGGTAAAGAGTGCTTTCGGGCAAATGGAAAAACGAGGTGGAATTATGGCACATTTTGATGTTGATTTTCATGATAAAAACAGCGAAAGGTATATGTTGAGCGGGCGTATCGGCAGAATAGCGGATGACCTTTACAGGAAATTCCTTATTGTCGACAGCGTTGATACGGGCGATTTTATGTTCCGTGACGGGCAGTATGCATTTTCGCAAAAAGATGAAGGCGAATGGGTTCCTTTTAAAGCCAATAAAGATTATTGGGGTTACAGAGAATGCTATTGTTGGTTTAAACAGACCGTTAAAATTCCCGAAAAATTCAAAGGTGAGCATGTTATATACAAATTGTTCCCGTTTTGCAGAGAGTGGGAAACCACCAATCCGCAATTTATAATTTATATAAACGGCGAATTGGTGCAGGGTGGCGACAGCAATCATCAGTATGTTACCGTAACACCTTGTGCCGAAGGCGGCGAGGAACTCGAAATTTACATAAACGCCTATTCCGATGATTGGGAGTGGCGTGGAGAAATGCAACTCGGCGCACGTTTGCAAGTTTTCGACGATGTTGCCCAAAGTGTGTATTTTGATATTTTAACACCCTTAAAAGTCGCAAAATATAAAGATGAAGACAGCGATGCACGTATAAATATTTTGAAAGAATTAAACAGCGCCTGCAATATTCTCAATATAGATACGGATGACCGTGAGGAGTTCAGACGTTCGGCGATAGCCGCTTCCGAATACCTCGACAAAAACCTTTACGGAAAATTCGAAGAAGCAACCGCTTGGTGTGTCGGTCACACTCACATAGATGTTGCGTGGCTTTGGCGACTTCGCCAAACACGTGAAAAAGCGTGTCGTTCGTTTGCAACCGTGCTTAAACTTATGGAAGAATATCCCGAATACAAGTTTATGTCGTCACAGGCGCAACTTTACGATTATGTTAAACGTGATTATCCCGAACTTTTTGAGGAAATCAAAAAACGGGTCAAAGAGGGCAGATGGGAAGCCGAAGGCGGTATGTGGGTCGAAGCCGACACAAACATATCTTCGGGCGAAGCACTTGTAAGACAGTTTATGTTCGGCAAACGCTTCTTCCGTGATGAATTCGGCGTAGATAACAAAATCATGTGGCTTCCCGACGTTTTCGGATATTCCGCCGCAATTCCCCAATTGATTAAAAAATGCGGTATGGATTACTTTATGACAACAAAAATCAGTTGGAACGAGTACAACAAATTCCCTTATGATACATTTATGTGGCGTGGAATCGACGGCACCGAAGTGCTTTCTCATTTTCCGCCGTCAACACAGGCAAACCACGATGAACACCGTGATTGGCAAACAACATACAACGCAAAACTTCGCCCCGTTTACGTGCTGGGCGGGTATCAAAGATATTCTCAAAAAGACCTTTCAAAAGATTATCTTATGACTTACGGCTTCGGTGACGGCGGTGGCGGTCCCACAGCCGAAATGCTTGAATACGGCAGGCGAATGGCAAAAGGTATAAACGGATGCCCCGTTGTAAAACAGTCGCATTCTTACGATTTCTTTGTCGATCTTGATAAAAAAGTGTCGGGCAACAAACATCTTCCCACTTGGTGCGGAGAACTTTATCTTGAGTTTCACCGCGGTACGCTTACAAGTCAGGCACGAAATAAAAAATATAACCGCAAAAGCGAGTGCCTTTATCACGATATCGAAACGCTTTGTGCCATCGCAAATAAAGAAACGGGATTTTCGTATCCGAAAGAAAAACTTCGTGAAAATTGGGAACTTATATTGCTTAACCAGTTCCATGATATTCTTCCCGGTTCTTCAATAGCACAGGTTTACGAGGACAGCAAAAAGGACTATGAAAAAGTGCTTAATGCGGGTTGTGAAATGGCGAGTGAAGCGGAAAGCGAACTCATTTCGAAAATGGCACTGAAAAACGACAGTATCGTTGTTTTCAACACCACGGGATTCGAACGTGAGGATGTCGTAATTTGCGAAATACCGTTAGACGGTGAATTTGCACTGTTTGATAAAGACGGAAACGAAGTTAAATATCAAAAAACATACGACGGGAAAATTATATTCATAGCAAAGGTCGGTGCGAAAGGATATTCCGCATATACCGTTAAATGTTGCAAACCGTCGGAGTTTGATAATATGGACGCATCACTTGAAATGGCGGAAACTCCGTATTTCACGGTGAAATTTAACGGCGAAGGCAATATTTCCGAACTCGTTCACAAAGGATCGGGCAGAAGCGTTGCCCCCGACGGAATGACTTTGGGTAAGGTTACCGCTTATCAAGACAGACCCCACAATAACGAAGCGTGGGATATTAAGTGCTTCTTTGATGAGGTTTCGTGGGATTTCGATTTCCGAAAAGCGGAAATTATCGAACACGGTGCGGTCAGAGTTGTTTATAAAGTCGACCGAACTTTCAGGAATTCAACGTTTACGGAATATTACTGTGTTTACAACGACCTTAAAAGAATCGATGTCGATTACGAATCCGATTGGAAAGAGAAGTTTGTCGTTCTTAAAGCGGATTATCCTGTTGATGTTAACGCCGTTAAAGCGACTTTCGATATCCAATTCGGTAATGTTGAACGCTCAACAACGACAAACACAACTTGGGAGTTTGCACAGTTTGAGGAATCAATGCACAAATGGGTTGACCTTTCCGACAACGGTTTCGGTCTGTCGATTCTCAACGATTGTAAATACGGTTGCGATGTCAAAAACGGTCATATAAGACCCACGCTTTTCCGCTGTGCGACAAGTCCGAACAAGGTGCAGGACAGAGAACATCATTCTTTTACATTTTCAATTTATCCCCATGCGGGAAAAGTTTGCGATTCCGATGTCGTAAAAGAGGCGTATAACGTCAACTATCCGCTTTACGCCGTTCCGACTTCCGCACATGACGGCACATTGCCTTCGGAATACTCGTTTGTTAAATGCGACCGAAACAACGTTGTTATCGAAACGGTGAAAGTTGCCGAAGACAGCGACGATGTTGTTGTTCGTGCTTATGAAACATGGAACACAAAAACACCAGCAACTCTTTCGTTTGCCGGTGAAATAGCCGAAGCGGTTGAATGCAATCTTCTTGAAGAACAGGAAGAAAAAGTCGATTTTTCGGGCAATACCGTTTCCGCTGTGTTTAAACCATTTGAGATAAAAACATTTAAAATTAGATTTAAGTAAGGATTGTTTATGGATTACGGTTTTTTTGCGATGATATCACGCATGAAGTATATAGACAGGTGGGCGCTTATGCGCAATACCGAAAACGAGAGCCTTGACAGCCATTCAATGGAGGTGGCTGTTATCGCTCACGCTCTCGCCGTTATCGGCAACAAGCGTTTGGGTAAGTGCTACAATGCCGACCGTGCGGCGGTTTTGGGGCTTTACCACGATGCGCACGAAATCATAACCGGCGATATGCCCACGCCCGTAAAATACAAAAACGACGGCATTTTGACGGCGTTTAAGGCGGTTGAAAATTCCGCCAATGAAGAACTTGTCGGCAAACTTCCGGAAGATTTAAGGGATGTTTTTCGTGACCTTTTGACCGAAAACGACGAGTCCCTCAAACCGCTCCTTAAAGTCGCCGATAAAATCAGCGCACTCATAAAGTGCATTGAGGAACGGAAAGCGGGCAATACGGAGTTTAAAGAAGCCGAAGCGTCAACAAGAAAACGCATAGCCGAATCCAACATTCCCGAAGCGGAAATTTTTATGAACGAGTTTCTTCCGGCATACGAAAAAACACTTGATACACTTTAATATTGCATCTGACAGATAAATCCACTTCCCAAAAACGAAAAAAGTTTGATTTTGGGAAGTGGATTATTAAACTTGAAAACCAATAAAGAAAAAGGCACGATCAACGGGTTTTGCCCGTCGGTTGCGCCTTCTTATTTTTTCTTTTTGCGATGTGCGGTGTAATAAGAGCCTTATCACTCCGCAGATTACAGCCTATCCGTTTTTACTTTTGCGGGGTCATCATAAAATTCCAAAATGCCTCGAAAAACGCCGAAAGAAGTTTCATAATATTCAAAAAACTTGTTCTGTCGGCCACATTGCTCAAAGCGTCAAGCACATCGTTGCCCAATGTCGGTTTAACGGGGGAGAACGATTGACTGTTGACGTCGTTTTGTATAAACTGCGGATATTCCGACATATCGTTCACGGTCAACTGAACATCGCTGTTGAAAAGCGTTCGGTAAAATTCGTGATGAGCGCTGTGCGTCGAACTGTGAAGCATATCTTTAATGAACCACGTGCATTCGGGCAACGCACAGGTTGAAGCGTCGATAACTCTGTCGGGTGAAATATATTTCGTTTCGGGAAAGCGTGTTTGAGTGTAGCCGTCGGGGAGCGTTTCGCCGATGTAAGCACAGGTGGCGCCGACCGTTGCGTACTGCGTGTCAACCGTTCCGTCGGAGTTGTTTTTGTGAGCGGTAACAAGCGGTGTGCGTTGCATATTGTAGCCGGCAACAATATAAAACTTCGTTCCGTTTTCCTGTGCTTTTTTGAGAAGCGTTTCCGTTTCTTTTTGCACATCGTAATGATAAAAATCGATTTTTTTCAAAAGACCCGCATGTGTTTCGGAGTCGAGTTTCATAAAGTCTTTTGCACTTTCGTAGTATTCGTCGGGAACAAAACTCCATATGCCGGGCATTGTGCCGAAGATCGGAATGAGCGATTCGTCGAAGACTCTGTCTTTAAGATTTTCAATCAACACATCCGCAATATCGACAAGTCCGAGCCAAACACCGCCGGCATCAAGCATTTCGATAAGGGTGTAAAGAACGCCGGCAAGCGCATCGTTTTCAAGGTCGGGCAATGCACAGGTAGCGTAGTTCAAAAGGGCATCTTTGTTGATTTCGACCTTTCCGTTGTAAAGTTCGCCGGCAACAGCGGTTCCCTGTAATGGACAGCATTGGAAAATAATAGCCTCGATATCGTCGGTTCCGTATAATTTAATGTATGAAGTTGTAACAACACCGCCCATTGACGAAGCACGGAAACGAACAGTGTCGTGACCTGTGAGTTCTTTGACTTCCTCAATAAACGTGTGCAACTTGTGTGCGTTTTCAACAGGGTCAAGCCTAAAGTCGTAACCGAAATAATAACTGTATTTAACGCCGTGCGGTGTTTTCGGGTCGGGGTGGGCTGTGGGTGATGTTACACGTTCCGACGAGTCGCCGTTGCCGTCGAGGGCAAGCATACCGAATGCCGAGTTTACACAGTTTATGAGAACATCGCCGAAAGCATCGTAATCTTTGTTTAAAATAAGTTCAGCCGCCGCGGGAATCAAAGGCGAAAAATCGCTTAAGAGAGCATCTGTTTCCGGACGGAAAAGTTTCTTTTCGTTTTCTGTGCCGGCATCAAGATAAATACTTCCGCTGCCGAGTGCCGCAACATAAATTACGGGCGTGTCACCGCAGGTGCATTTGCCGTCTGTTGCAAAACAGGGCAGAACGCTCAAAGAAATGATTATTAAGGAAAGAAATACGGAGAAAAATTTTTTCAATGTAATTACCCCCTAAACGGAATTGATTTATTAACAATATATTAACATACGTTAGAGTGCCTTTAAAGTGTGCAAGTTCGACAAATTTGCAAAACGCATTTTTTACAAAACAACTATATAAGTGTTATTGTTTAAAGAAAACGGATGTGGTAAAATGTAATATAATCTTTGCCGGAGGTGAATTATGTCTTATTCTTCGTTTGCGAGCGTTTACGATGACTTAACTTTGAACGTCGATTATAAAAGGCGAGCCGATTTTATTGCGGATATTTTAAAAGATTACGGGATAGACAGCGGTTTGCTGTTGGACCTTGCCTGCGGAACGGGTTCGCTTTCCGTTGAATTTGCAAAAAAAGGCTTCGACGTTATTGCGGCGGATTCATCTGCCGATATGCTTGCCCAAGCACAGGATAAAGCCTTTTCGGAAGGCATAAACATAATGTTTCTTTGTCAAAAAATGCAAGAAACGGATCTTTACGGCACGGTGCGGGCAATAGTATGTTCGCTTGACAGCGTAAATCACTTGGAAAATATCGGTGAATTTCAAAAAACGCTGACCGTTCTTAAAAATTTTATCGATGATGACGGCATAATGATTTTTGATGTCAACACTCTTTACAAACACCGTGAAATTCTCGGTAACAATACTTTCGTTTACGATGAAAAAAATGTTTATTGCGTTTGGCAAAACAGATTGTTGCCCGACGGTGTAACGGTGAACATAAATCTTGATTTTTTCGTAAAAAAAAGCGAGAATTACGAAAGATTTAACGAAAATTTCAAAGAAACGGCGTTTTCGGACAGTGAAATAACATCCGCTGTTTTTAATGCCGGCTTTAAGGTGATAAATCGCTATGCCGATTTAAGTCGCAATGAACCCGAAGAAAAAACCGAACGTGTTTATTACGTGATAGGGAGGAATATTGATGGATAATTTTATGCATTTGAAAAGCGGAACGGATATACGCGGTGTAGCAACCGCCGTGAAAGGCAAAGAAGTTGAACTTACCGACAGCCGTCTTATGAGCATAACATCCGCTTTTACGACGTTTTTAAAACAAAAACTCGGCAAAGAGCAGTTGACGGTAACTGTAGGGTATGACTCACGTGTTTCGTCTGTGCATATTTCAAAAACGGTTACAAAAACGCTGTTGTCGTTAGGCGTAAAGGTTTACGATTGCGGACTTTCCTCAACACCGTCGATGTTTATGTCGGTAATCAATTTTAATGTTGATGCAGCGGTCGAAGTAACCGCAAGTCATCTTCCGATGGAAATGAACGGTCTCAAATTTTTCACACGTGAGGGCGGATTTTCGGGAGACGATATTAAAACCGTTTTGAAAACGGCACAGGAGAATCCTTACTGCGTTTCGGGTGAAGCGGGTGAACCCGAAAAACTCGATAATATGGATAAATATTGCAAAGACCTTTGCGAAATGATAAAAAAAGGCGTCAATGCCGAAAATTACGACAAACCGTTGCAAAATCTTAAAATAGTTGTTGATGCGGGCAACGGTGTAGGGGCCTTTTACGCCGAAAAAGTGCTTGAAGTTTTGGGTGCCGACACTCACGGCAGTCGCTATCTTGAACCCGACGGAACTTTTCCGAATCACATACCGAACCCCGAAAATGCTGTGGCTATGCAATCGGTTTGCGAAGCCGTTAAGGAAGCGGATGCCGATTTGGGTGTTATATTTGATACGGATTGTGACAGAGCCGCCTGCGTTGACAAAAACGCAAACGAAATAAACCGCAACAAACTTGTCGCACTCGCTTCATATATAGCGCTCAAAAATAACGACGGCGGTGTTATCGTTACCGATTCGGTGACCTCTGACGGTTTGAACGAATTTATCAAAAAAAACTTGGGCGGTGTTCACCACCGATTCAAACGTGGTTATAAGAATGTTATCGATGAAGCGATACGCCTGCAAAAAGCGGAGGGGAAATGTGCACCGCTCGCAATAGAAACTTCGGGGCATGCCGCTTTTGCCGAAAATTATTATCTCGATGACGGCGCTTACCTTATTACGAAAATAATCATTGAAGCGGCAAAACTCTTGAAAGAAAACAAAACGGTAGACAGCATAATAAAGGATTTGAAAACGCCCGCCGAAGAACGTGAAGTGCGTTTTACGATAAATCTTTCGGATTTCAGGGAATACGGCACAACCGTTATAAATGATTTCAAAACGCTTTGTGAAAAAACAGAGGGGATAACGGTTGCCCCCGTTAATCACGAGGGCGTAAGAGTCAATTTCGATATGGCATCGGGCGACGGTTGGCAACTTCTTCGTATGAGTGTGCACGAGCCGATTTTGGTTCTCAACTGCGAAAGTAATACCGTGGGTGGTGTTCGCAAAATGCTTGAATTCTTTTATGAGTTCATTTCAAAATATGAAAATCTCGATATATCAAAACTGAAACTGTAATTAAAAACAAAAACGCATCTTCGGATTCGGAAACTCACAAAAATGCGATATGATTTTCGCTCATCGGGGAGATGAAAAGAAATTTTCGGTCGCTTTTTCACTCTACCGTCGGTTTACCTCTCCTCACTAAACCGGCGGTATGTGTGTTTTTTATGCGCAACGCCTTATAATTGAGGCGAAAGGAGGCGGATTATGGATCAAATTAAAATCGGAAGATTCATTGCCGAACGCAGAAAACAGAAAAATTTAACACAGTTGCAGTTGGCGGAGAAATTGAATATCACCGATAAAGCAATATCAAAATGGGAGCGTGGTCTTTCTTTGCCGGATTCCTCGATAATGCTTGAATTGTGTGACATTCTCGGCA
>CAYPAB010000016.1:0-32114 GCA_964408605.1 uncultured Eubacteriales bacterium | reverse complement strand
GGCAAGCAAAAACAAGGCTGACACCTTGTTTTTGCTCGGTTCGTCCGTTCTGCATCTTTTTTTCCTATCCCCTCAAAAAGCGGATGTAAGAAATTGCATTTTTTTACAGCCCCTTTTGAATTTTCTGTGTTTTTTTGCCACCTTTTCTGAGGATGTGTGGAAATATGAGAAAAATCCTGTCAATTGTTTTGGTGTTGTCGCTGATGCTGGGGGCAGTCGCCTGCGGAAAGACCGCTGAAAACACCGAAACATCGTTTTTTTCGACCGATGCACAAACATCGACCGAAACGCTTGCCGAAACAACAACGGAAACATTACCGATTACAACCGTTTCGGAAACTTCGGCTGAAACGGTTACCGAAACCGAAAAGAGTGCTACCACCCAACCTACGACAGCCGAAACCGTTCCCGTACCCTCGCAGATGGACAATTCCTCAAAACCTTTAAAGGCTGTTTACGGAAAAAGAACGGGTACGTCAAAAACATATACGGGATTGGAACCGCTCAGCGAAAGAAAACTTCCCGTTGTAGACCCCGAAAACCTTAGAAAACTCGACGAAACGGAAATACAGCACAGTTTCGGTGTGGCAAAAAACGGCAAACCGCACGAAATATCCGTAAATAACCAAAAACTGTATCAAAAATACGGTGGGTTATGCCTCGACACAAGCGGTGAAAAAGTGATATATTTGACCTTCGATTGCGGATATGAAAACGGTTGTACCGAAAAAATATTGGATACTTTAAAAGAAAAAAACGTTCCCGCCGCATTTTTCGTGACGTTACCGCATGTAAAGTCTTGCCCCGAACTTATCGCACGAATGATAAACGAAGGGCACACGGTGGGCAATCACTCGGTAAACCATCCGAATTTTTCGAAGATAACACGCACCCAAATGGCGGAAGAAATAGAGGTTCTCGATAATTATTTGCGAACTCATTTCGGTTATTCTTCACCGTATTTCAGGTTTCCCGAAGGTGCCTGTTCCGAAAGTGCGCTTGACCTTGTTCAAAATGTGCATTACAAATCTGTCTTTTGGTCGTGTGCGTATGCGGATTGGGACGTCGGCAACCCGAAAGGCAAGCAGTATGCGTTCGATACGGTGACGTCACGGCTTCACCCCGGTTGCGTTCTTTTGTTGCATGCGGTGTCACCCGATAATGCCGAGGCCTTGGGTGATATTATCGACTACGCCGTATCGCAGGGGTATACTTTCAAATCTCTATAAAATTATTTGACGTAAAAGCGTTCCTTTCACGAAATCGAAAGGAACGCTTTTTGAATAGAGGTATTTATATGATTTTTAAATAAATTTCATAACAAATTCCGCAACCAGAACACCGACGCAAGATAAAACCGCAACTTGAATTAAACTTCTTTCGAAAAACGCCGCAACAACGGCGACACCGAAACCGATAACCGCCGAGAGGGGATTGCCCGTTGCATAAAAACAGGCGGGGACAGTCATAACGCTCAAGACGGTGTACGGAATGTAGTGCAAAAAAGAAAGAATGAATCTGTTTTTGATTTTTTCTTTTATAAGCACCATCGGAATCATTCTCACAAGGTATGTTACGCCTGCCATAGCAAGAAGGTAAACCAAAAATTTTCCGTTAGGCATTTTCCGTTACCTCCCCGTTATCTGTTTTTATCGGAGCGAGCAAGGCGAAAAGAACGCTTGCCGCCACCGCACATATAATCACGGTGAACCCCGACGGAACTTTACCGAGAATCGGTATATACTTAAACGCACAACTTAATGCTATTGAAAGCAGAACACACAGTGCGGTTGCTTTTTCTTTTTTGGCGGCGGGCACAACAATTGCCGTAAACATTCCGTAAATTGCAAGACCCAAAGCGGCTGTGATCGTTGCGGGCAAAATGTTGCCGGCGACAGCGCCCAAAAATGTGCCGAAAGACCAACCGATTACAGGTAATGCGATAAGCCCCCACATATATTTCTTCCCGATTTCGCCTTTTTGCGAAACGGCAACGGCGAAAATTTCATCGGTGTTGCCGTAGGCGATAAGGAGTTTGTCTTTGAGTTTGACGTTTTTTGAAAACTTCTGTGCCAAAGATACCGACATAAGTGAGTAACGAGAGTTTATTATAAGTTGAGAAACTGCGATTTCGATTAACGAACCGCCACCCGCCATAATCGGAACTCCCGCCAATTGACCGGCGGACGTGAGATTTGTGAGCGATATGATTACCGCCTGCAAAACGGTAAGTCCGTTTTCGACAGCAAATATGCCGAAAGCGAATGCAACGGAAAAGTAGCCCACACAAATCGGGAAGCCGTCTTTCAAACCGCTTTTAAAACTATTGATTTCTTTCATTATTTGATAAATTCTTCCATTGCTTCAATGTAAACGCTGTTTCTGGTGGTGGAAATGTTGGCGATGAAAATAACATCGTCAATGTTTTTGCCTTGCGTAAATTCGCCGAGCGTACCGTTGTAATGACGTGGGTCGACTACGTAAATTGTGCTGTAATGGGGGATAAGGAACGGAACAAAAGCGTTTCCGTAACTCTCTTTAATAAGAATACACGTTTCACCGTTGGGATTGTCGGCGTTCGTTATTGTTGTCAAGGCGTTGTCGCCGCCGATAAAGGCGAGGTACTTGAGCGTTTCGCTGTAATCGGAAACATCTTTAACAACTTCCCAATCGTAAGCGTTGCCGTTACCCTCGTCAATACGGCAGGTCACGTTGTTGTAAGGCATATATGCGGTCACGCTGTCGGGCGTTTCGCCGAGTTTGGATGCTTGACCCGAACCGGAATAGAACGTGCCCAAAAAACCGTCAAAAGTTTTTGTTTGGTATTTTTGAAGCGGTATGGGGTCTATGCCTTTCTTTTGTGCAAATTGAGTGTAGGCGTAATACGCACCCAACGCAGTCCAATGATGGTCGGTGCGGAAATATATATATTCGTTGCGGTGGAGCCTTTCGATTTCATAAATGCCGTCGACCGCAGTTGCGTTTTTGAATGAGGCGTTAAAGTAATCGAGCGCTTTCTTTTGATTTGCGGAATTGATATCGGCACGCAAAGCGTCGTTTAGGGTGATATCAATGCTTGTCGGTACAACAAGAGCGTAAACATCGCTGTCGCAGTTCAACGAACCTTTAATGTTACTTACGGAATTTATAAATCTCGGTGCCAAACTTTCCGAAAAGTTGTAATATTCGTACCCCGTGTTGCCGGCAACGATAATGGCGCCCAAAGACTCTGTTTTTATGTTCGGCTTTTCTGCGTTGGGGTTGCCGTTGTCGGATTGTAAATCATCGGCATTGGGCATTTTAACGGGTTGTGTCGTTTGAGGGGGCGTTGCTTCCGTGGTGTCAACTTCCGGAACTAAAGGTGTATCGGGAATTTCGTCGCCTTGTTCGACATCGCCGTGTATGGATACGGAGTCGAATCCGTAGAAACTTTTTAATTTTGTGTTGGCTTTTGTTAATACTTCACGGTAAGGGAATGTGTCGGAAAACCATGTGCTTATATCTTGAAAATATGAGCCTGTGGCAAGTGCGTTTGCCGAAAATTTCGGGAACTGCGCAAGATTACGCTTTTCCGTTTCGGAGTAGGTCGGCCTCAACGGAATGATGAACGCAATTGCCGTGCCGATATAAAGCATAAGGAAAAACGATGCCGCTTTTATAAGTCTTCTTCTGCCGGACTTGGAAACAGCGAGTTTATTTTTCTCTTTTTTTGCTTTATCGGTTTTGCTTTTTTCGGCCGTTTCGACGGTTTCGGTGGTATGCACGGCAATCGGCGGTGCTTTCGCTTCGCTTTCGAGCGGTTTTTCAACAACTGTCGAAGTCGTTTTTGCAACGGGCTCAACATCTTTCGGCAAGTCGAGAAGCGGTATACCGTCTATGTCGGGTATTTGCGAAATGTCTATTACGGGTTCGTTTATTATGTTTTCGGGATTGTGCTGAACGGTGTTTTGTTCCGCAGGCGAGTGACTTTTGCTTTTTTTGGGTGCAAAAGAACTCAGCGAGGGGAATACACGCAGTTTGAGGTCACGCGGTTTGTTATAAATCATTGGCTGTCCTCCGAGTGTATCGGGTATTAGAATTGAAAATAAAGGAACGGATTGTAACTGTCACCCACAAGGTTGACGGTTGAAAGGATAAGAAGTGCTAAAGGCGTTAAAACTTCCATAGTGTTACAGATGACGGCACAAACCGAATTATCTGTTTTTGACTTGAGTTTTTTTGCGATGTTTGTGACGAGCGGAGTTACCGAAATAATCGCAACGATAATAAAGAAAACATTGCCCGTGAACAGGGTTTTTGTTTCAAAATCGATAAGACCGTTTCCGTTAAGCCCGAAAAGACCTTTTACAACAACGGGTATGAATGAAAAATCGGAAAAACGGAAAAGAATCCAACCGAAAAATACAACGATAAGAAGATATGCGTGGCTGAAAAATGCGGGTATTTTGTTGAGGAGTTTTAAAAGACCGAGTTTTTCGGCAATAAGGAACAGGCAGAAGAAAAGCCCCCACAAAACGAAGTTCCACGATGCACCGTGCCAAAGGCCCGTAAGAAGCCAAACGACGAAAATGTTTCTGTATGTTTTGGCGGTTCCGTTTCTGTTTCCTCCCAAGGGAATGTAAACGTAATCTCGGAAAAAAGAACTGAGTGATATATGCCAACGTCTCCAAAAGTCGGTGACGGATTTTGCGGTGTAGGGATAATTGAAGTTTTCTTTAAAATGGAAACCGACCATAAGCCCCATACCGATTGCCATATCCGAGTAGGCGGAGAAATCGAGGTAAATTTGAAGCATGTAAAAGAAAACGCCTAACCACAGACCAAGTGCCGATCTTGAGGAAAGTTCCGCCAACGCACCGCTTGACGATGATGCGATAAGTGCGTCGGAAACCAAAAGCGTGTCGGAAAGACTGCCACAAGTGTTTGCGATAAGCGACTTTTTCGCAAGACCCACGGTGAATCGGGTGATACCCGCCGTGATATCGGAAAAATTCGTTTTACGTTCAAGAATTTCACGCTGAACGTCGCTGTAACGGACAATGGGCCCCGCAATGCATTGGTGGAAAAGACTTGCATACAAAAGCAACCAAAAGAAGTTTTTTTGTGCGGGAACTTCTTTTCTGTAAACGTCTATAACATAAGAAAGAAGTTGGAATGTGTAAAAAGAAATGCCAATGGGCAAAGCAATTTGCGGAATTACTTCCGGAACACCGAAAAGAGTTTGTATGTTTTCGCAAACGAAACCCGTGTATTTGAACACGCCTATCGCACCCAAATTGAGGATGCATGTTATTACCATAAGTGCTTTTGCACGTGTGCTTTCGTTGTCGCATTTTTCAATGAGTTTTGCCAAAATCCAGTCGAAAAACGTTAAAAGAACAAGCAAACCGACATATATCGGCTCACCCCAAGAATAAAAGATGAGTGAAAAGACAAGCAGAACTATGTTTTTCGCCGTGATGTTGCGTGATGCCGCATAAATGATAAGGCAAATCGGCAAAAACGCATATATAAATAAGAGACTTGAAAATACCATTCGATACCTCACCGACTATGTGAATAATTTGAACCAATAATATATTATACAAGTTATATATAAAAAAACAAGACCCTTTATCTAAATTCTATAAAAAACTTCGAGATAAACGGTATATTTTGTCGCCGGCTCGACAATGATTATACTTGACTTGAAGCACAATATGTAATAAAATGATGAATGGTAAAAAATAATCATCCGAAAGGAGTCAAAATTTAATGAAGTATTCACATGAAGTTGAAACGATGTGCCCTATCGCTCAGGGCGCCGCTCACGGTGCTGCTCCTATCCCCGAAGAAGCAAAGTGGGTAAAAGCCAAAGAAATTAAAGATATTTCCGGCTTCACTCACGGCATCGGCTGGTGCGCTCCTCAGCAGGGTACTTGCAAACTCACGCTTAATGTTAAGGAAGGTGTTATTCAGGAAGCACTTGTCGAAACAATCGGCTGTTCCGGTATGACTCATTCGGCGGCTATGGCTTCCGAAATTCTTCCCGGCAGAACAATCCTCGAAGCACTCAATACCGACCTTGTTTGCGATGCTATCAACACCGCAATGAGGGAACTTTTCCTTCAAATCGTTTACGGTCGTACACAGTCCGCTTTCTCCGAAGACGGTCTTGTTGTCGGTGCGGGTCTTGAAGACCTCGGTAAAGGGCTTCGTTCACAGGTCGGCACAATGTACGGTACTCTCGCAAAGGGCCCCCGTTACCTTGAAATGACCGACGGTTATGTTACCGGTCTTGCTCTTAACGAAGACGACGAAATCATCGGTTACCAATTCGTAAACTTCGGCAAAATGATGGATTTCATAAAAGCAGGCGACGATGCGAACACAGCATTCGAAAAGGCAAAAGGTCAGTACGGTCGTGTTGCCGATGCGGTTAAAATCGTTGACCCCAGAAAGGAATAAGGAGGTATATCAATGGCTTTATTTGAATCTTACGACAGACGTGAAAAACAAATTCTCGATGTTCTCAATAAATACGGCATCAACTCAATCGAAGAATGTGCCGATATCTGCAAAGCAAAAGGCTTCGATCCCTACAAAATCACAGAAGGCATTCAGCCTATCTGTTTTGAAAACGCAAAATGGGCTTACACCGTAGGTTGCGCTATCGCAATCAAAAAAGGTTGCACAAGAGCGGCTGACGCTGCCGCGGCAATCGGCGAAGGTCTTCAGGCATTCTGCATTCCCGGTTCGGTTGCCGACCAAAGAAAAGTTGGTCTCGGCCACGGTAACCTCGGCAAAATGCTTCTTGAAGAAGAAACAGAGTGTTTCGCATTCCTTGCGGGTCACGAATCTTTCGCAGCCGCGGAGGGTGCTATCGGTATTGCCGAAAAAGCGAACAAAGTAAGAAAGAGCCCCCTCAGAGTTATTCTTAACGGCCTCGGTAAAGATGCCGCTCAAATCATCGCAAGAATCAACGGCTTCACTTATGTTGAAACCGAAATGGATTATTACACCGGCGAAGTTAAAGAAGTATTCCGCAAATCTTATTCCGACGGTCTTCGTTCGAAAGTTAACTGCTACGGCGCTAACGATGTAACCGAAGGCGTTGCGATTATGTGGAAAGAGGGCGTTGACGTTTCCATCACAGGTAACTCAACAAACCCCACTCGCTTCCAGCATCCCGTTGCCGGCACATACAAAAAAGAATGTGTTGAAAAAGGCAAAAAATATTTCTCGGTTGCTTCGGGCGGTGGCACAGGCCGTACACTTCACCCCGATAATATGGCAGCGGGCCCCGCTTCCTACGGTATGACAGATACCATGGGCAGAATGCACTCCGACGCACAGTTTGCGGGTTCTTCGTCTGTTCCGGCTCACGTTGAAATGATGGGTCTTATCGGCATGGGTAACAACCCCATGGTCGGCGCTACCGTTGCTTGCGCTGTTGCTGTTGAAGAAAGTGCAAAATAAAACAATGTATCAAGCCTGTCTGCGGACAGGCTTGTTGGATTAAATTTTTGCTTTTATATAAGAAAGAGGTAGTTTTAAATGGCAAAAGTTCTTGTGGAAACTTCCGCACGTCACGTACATGTTTCAAGAGCAGATCTTGATGTTCTTTTCGGTGAGGGTTACGAACTCACCCCCAAAAAAGACCTTTCACAGCCGGGCCAGTTTGCCTGTGAGGAACGCGTAGCCGTTATCGGTTCAAAAGGTCAGTTCCCCGCCGTGTCGATTCTCGGCCCCGTAAGAAACGTTTCGCAAGTTGAACTCTCCGCTTCGGATGCACGTTCCATAGGTGTCAAAGCCCCCGTAAGAGAGAGCGGTGACATCGCCGGAAGCGGTGCTTGTAAACTTGTCGGCCCCAAAGGCGAAGTTGAACTTTCCGAAGGTGTTATCGTTGCAAAACGTCACATTCACCTCACTCCCGACGTTGCCGCCGAATTCGGCGTTGAAGATAAAGAGATCGTCGGCGTTAAAATCGAAAGCGAAGGCCGTTCGCTCGTTTTCGGTGACGTTGTTTGTCGTGTACATCCCAACTTTGCTCCCGCAATGCATATCGATACCGATGAAAGCAATGCGGCACTTGTAACTCCCGGTATGATGGGCGAAATCGTAAAATAAATAAATGATATTTCGGAGTCGTGGGTTTCCACGGCTCTTTTTTTGTTAAAAACTCTTGTATATCGAGAGGCGAGGTTCGTTCGTAGCATAAAATATTTGATTTTTTATATTTGTTGATTTTTTAAAATTAGTTAAGGGGTTCTACAGGCGTATTGTCACCTGTAAAACCCCTTGTTGATTTTAAAAATTCGAAAACCGTCAATCTTCTTTTTTCGGAAAGTTTTCGCTGATTACGGCACTTATGACGTCTTCTTTGTTAGTGGAATTCCTGTAATACAAAATGAGTTGAATTTCGTCCCACGACAGGTCGGACATTTTCAAGGTTTTTTCGTCAACCGCATCGTCGTCGAAATCGTCAAATTCGTTTGTGTTCAAGGTCAAACGGGGAGTGTAGCCGTAAAATTCATCAACGGTTACTTTGTAGCATTCGGCAAGTTTCATTATGATGTCGATAGTGGGCACAGTTCTGCCGGTTTCGAATGATTCGTATTCGGTAACATCAATTCCCAAAACGTCGGCAAGAACGGAGGGCGTAAGGTTGTTGTATTCACGAAACTGTTTGATTCTGTTACAAAGCACTTTGATCACCTCGTTTTTTTACATTCTACCACAATATATGACAAAAATCAACAGTCGAAATATGCCGTTGTTCGCTGTAAGAAATGACTGCTGTTTATATATTGTTTGAGGTGAGATTTTTAAAATTAAATGAAATATAAGGAAAAAAGCCTTGCAACACCGATGCATTGCGAGACTTTTTGACGAAGTATTTGCGGGAAATGGTTTTCAAAACCGTTATGCGGTTTGCGTTTTTAATATTCCCTCTTATTCATCTTCCAAACCGAGAAGCCAATTAACAGATACGCCAAGCACTTCGGATAGCGCAATAAGTTCGGTATCGCACACGGAACGGATCTGACCTTCGAGTTTTGAAAGGGCTGATGCATTGAGATCAATACCTCGAATTTGAAGCTGCGTAAGAAGATCTTTTTGTTTCATACCTATAGTTTTTCTTCTTTCTTCAACTTTGGATCCGCAGATGTTTTTGGTGCCGATTGGCTGTTTCCTGATTCTCATCCCGTAGTCCCCCTTGTGTTGAATGATTACTATATGTTACACGTGTCTTCAACGTAATGATATCATAACAAAAAACAACTTGCAAGGAAAATTTTATATTTTTTTCGACAAAAACGCATTTTTTGATGAAAATTTTGCATTTAAAAGGTAAAACAGATGAAAAACATTTGATATAGAGAGTTATATGTGTTAATATGTATATATATTTTGAAAAAGTGAGAGGTGCTTTATGAACTTCTGTACGGATATTTTTGCGGATTATAATTGCCTTACTACCGCCGAAGGCCTTCTTTCGGCGGGGATGGCCGATGTAAAAGTCACATTCGATATGTTCTTCCGTGAGATTCCCGATAAGGGCGGTTTTGCGGTTATGGCGGGGCTCGAACAGTTGATAGAGCGTTTGAAATCGCTGTCTGTTTCCGACGAAACGGTTTGTGCGTTAAAAGAACAGGGCTTTTCGGATAAACTTGTAGATTATTTCAAAAACTTTAAATTTTCGTGCGATATTTACGCAATGCAGGAGGGAACACCCGTGTTCCCGAATGAACCGATAGTGAAAGTTTGCGGTCCGGCGATTCAGGCACAGTTTATCGAAACCGTTCTTTTGAACACGGTGAACCATCAGACACTTATCGCAACAAAATCCAACCGAATCTACCGTGCCGCCGCCGGCAGAAAAATTATTGAAAAAGGCGCACGCCGTGCACACGGCATAAGTGCGGCAATTGAGGGTGCGAGGTCCGCTTATATCGGCGGTGTCAATGCAACATCTCTTTATCCCGCAACATGCAAATACGGTATTCCCTCCGCCACAATGATGGGGCACGGCTGGGTTCAACTTTTCGACAGTGAATACGAGGCTTTTAAAGTTTATCTTGAAGAACACGGCGAAGACGGTATGCTTCTTGTCGATACTTACGACACACTCGAAAGCGGTGTTAAAAACGCAATACGCGCTTTCAACGAGGTTCTTGTTCCCAAGGGTATTCGTCCCGCCGGCATTATCATAGACAGCGGTGATATGACATATCTTTCAAGACGTGCAAGGCGAATGCTCGACGAAGCGGGATTTCCCGATTGCGATATTTTCGCATCAAACTCGCTCGATGAAATTCTTATTAAAGATATGCTTAACCAAGGTGCGAAAATCGACGGCTTCGTTGTTGAAGAAAAACTTATTACCTCTGCATCTTCGCCTGTGCTTGACGGCGTTTACAAATTGTGCGAAACGGAAAAGAACGGCGAAAAAACGCCCGCTATTATGCTCAGTAACAACGTAAACAAAATAACAACACCCTGCTCAAAACGTGTTTGGCGTTTGTTCGATATGGAGACGGGAAAAGCCATAGCCGATGTTTTGACCGTCGACGACGAGAGCATAAACGACGAAAAAACATATTCTCTTTTTGATCCCGATTTCACATGGAAACGCAAAACCGTCGACAATTTTGTCGCACGTGAGATGCTTGTTCCGATATTCAAAAACGGCGAGTGTGTATATAACTGCCCGTCACTCGATGAAATTCGCTCCTACTGTAACGAGCAGGTTGCCTCGCTGTGGGAGGAAGTTGTCAGATTTGAAAATCCGCACAGGTATTATGTTGATTTTTCGGGTAAACTTTGGGGTATAAAACAGTCTATGATTGAAAAAATAATGCACCGTTCAAGCGAAACCGACGGAGATAATTTGTATGTCTGAAAAATATAAACTCGGTCTTACAAGGAACAGGCTGTTCGAATTCGACAACTGCGTGTTTTTTTGCGGAAAACCCAAAGGCGGTTTCGATATGCCGGAACTCCGTAAAGCGTTTAAGATGCTGTGCGAAAAAGAGCCTCTTGTTACATCGAAAATCGAACTTGCGAACGACGGCGAAGCGTATGTCGTGACCGAAGCCGTTGAACCGACAGTTTTCGAAAAACCGTTATCGCACGTTGCTCTGCTTAACGAATACGAAAATAACGGTATTGATTTTTGGGAAAACACCTTCGAGTTTTCCCTCTCCGAAGACAAGTTTCTTGTGATTGCCGGTCACACTGCGGTGTGCGATGCAAAATCGCTTTTGCGGATTGCGTGTGAGTTGTACGCTTTTTACAAAAAAGATTCACTCGGCATAGAGCCTTCCGCCGTGAACCTCTTTCCCGAATTTAAAAATTTGCCTCTTGAGGTCGCATCACCCATAACGGATAAACTTTCAGCCGAACTTGATGCAAAATGGAAACGCAAACCGACGGTTTATTCCGTTGAGGATTATAAATCCGCAAGAGCAGTCTATATGAAAAAAAGAAGTCCACGGGGTGAGATCCGTGCGAGTTTCGGCGGAACGTTGCTTTCCGATTTGAAAACATACTGTGCCGAAAACGGCATAGACGTTTCGTCGGCTGTTGCCTTTGCCGTTTTGGAAAATCTTTTGAAAAACTCAAAAGGTAAAAAAAATCGCAACAAGATGAATATATATGCCGACGAACGCTTTTTCTTCACAAATTTCGAAGATTACGGCGTTGGTGCGTTCAACGGTGCGGTAACTGTCGGTATTAACAAAAAATATTCGAAAAGTCCGCTGAACGAAAGATTGAAACAGTTTCATTTTGACTGTTATAAAGGTGTGACTTCACCTTTCAAAGTCTTTTATGACGAAACGCTTCTTATGAAAGTATCGCCGTCGTTGTGCGATTCTTCGTATATGAACTGCGTCGGCTTGAATAATTTGAAGGTTTCCGAAGAACTTGCGAAACATTACGGTTGTGTCTGTGAAAAAATATGCGACTTCTTCGGTTGCAATCTTGAACAGCGTTACTGGAAAACGCTCGATGATTTCGACTTCGTTGATGTTTTTGAACCTTTGAAAATGCGTTCGGCAACGTGTGTGAGTTTTTTAAGACATAAAAACGATGCACAGATCGTTTTGAGATATAAAAAAGACGTTTTTTCAGATTCCGAGGCACAAAATATTTCGGATGAAACGATCCGATTTCTTAAAAATATTTCCAAAAAATAATTAAATTACATCCCGTTTTTTCAAACCCGACGGTTTTAAGCAAAAACACGCTTAAAACCGTCGTTTTTTTGTGAGAATTTATAGAAATCTATTGACAAATGCCCCGCAAAAAAATATAATAGTGTCATAGTTAGGGTCGAAATGGTCTAAAGTGTCTCGGTTTCGGCTCACAATGAATTCGTGAAAGGGGTGTCGGTATGTTTTGCAGTCAGTTTAAACATTCGCTTGACGATAAAAACCGTTTCAAAGTGCCGGCAAGCCTTCGTGACGAACTCGGCACAAAAACTTATCTCATAAAATCACCCGATTCCGACACCAAATGCATTTTTATGTATTCCGAAAACGGTTGGAACGAACTTTATAAAGAATTCAATCAAGGCAACGAACACAATTCGCTTATGCGACGCATGGCAAGAAAAATCCTTTCGAGTGTCATAAGCGGCGAGGTCGACAAAGGCGGCAGGCTCACTCTTAACGCCTCTCTTAAAGAATTTGCCGGCATTGAAGATGAAATTTACATCGTCGGCAACAACAATCATATTGAACTTTGGTCACCCGATGAATGGGCGAAAGAACTTGCCGTTCTTGAAAGTCAATCAACCGATTCTCTTAACATCAACTTTTAACAGGTGCTTTGTATGGATTTTAAACATATATCCGTTCTTCTTGAAGAATCGGTCAATTCGCTGAATATTAAGCCCGACGGTGTTTATGTTGACTGTACCGCGGGGGGAGGCGGGCATTCCGCCGCCGTTCTTTCCCGATTGAACGGTAACGGCACTTTAATTGCCATAGACCGTGACCCCGATGCCGTGCGGGTGCTTAAAGAACGTTTTAAAGATGACGGTCGTGTTACCGTCGTTCACGATAATTTCGGTAATATCGGCAACATACTTGAAAATCTCGGTATTGACGGTGTCGACGGAATAATTGCCGACCTCGGTGTAAGCAGTTATCAACTCGACACAGCCGAAAGAGGGTTTTCGTATCATTACGATGCACCGATAGATATGCGAATGAGCAAAGAAGGCAAAAGTGCCGCCGATGTTGTCAACGGCTATTCGCAGAAAGAACTTTTCAAAATAATATCACGCTACGGCGAGGAAAAATTTGCCGACAGAGTTGCCGGTGCTATTGTTAAAGCACGAGAGTCGGGAGAAATCAAAACAACTCTCGAACTTGCGGATATAGTTTCTTCTGCTATACCGGCGAAATTCCGCAGGAACGGGCATCCGGCGAGAAAAACATTTCAAGCAATACGAATCGAAGTTAACGGGGAACTTGAAGTCCTTGAAAACACGCTTCCCGTTATGTTCGAAAAACTCAATACAAACGGTGTTTTGGCGATAATCTCTTTCCATTCGCTGGAGGACAGAATCGTTAAAGATTATTTCAAAACGCTTCGTGAGGGGTGTACATGCCCCAAAGATTTTCCTGTTTGCGTTTGCGGAAAAAAGCCGAAAGCGATTGTTAAATCGGCAGGCGTAAAAGCAACGGAAAAGGAACTTGACGAAAATAACAGAAGTCGAAGTGCAAAGTTACGCACGGCGGTAAAAATAGGGGAATAACCCGTAATTCAGGAGGAGAATATGGTGTACAGGGGAACGGAAGCGTATGATTTTTCGCTTTTTGAACCGCAGGTTATCGAACAACCGAAAAAACAAAGCGAAACAAAAACTCAACCGAAAAAAGCAACCGCACCGGTAAGAAAAAAAGCAAATAAAAAATCTACAGCGGTCAATATAATAGATAACTATCAATGCGAAGTCGAACGCAAAGCGGAAAAGGCGTTCGTTCCGTCATCGGTTAAAAAAGCAATGTGCTTTTTGGCTGTATGCTTTTCCATGGTTGTGGTGCTTCTTGTTATGCAAACAAAGTGCGACACACTTTTGAACGAAATTACAACCGTTCAAAACGATATCAAAATAGCCACGGGCGAAAACGTAAGACTTAAAGCGGAACTCAGTTCTTTGGTTGCTTCCGATAAAATCGAAAATTATGCCGAAAACGTGCTGGGAATGGTCAAGGCGGAAAGTTATCAAATAAGTTATATCGACCTTTCCGAGGGCGATGAAATCGTGCTTTCCGGCGACAAAACCCTTGAACAAAAAGATGAAAACGGCGGAAAATTGAAAACGCTGTTTGCATATATTTTTTGATTTTAAAATATATATGAGAGTTGAGAAATGCTCGACTCTCTTTTTTGCATAAGATGTATTACATTAAATTACGAAAAATTTCGGCGGTAAGGAGCGGTGCGAATGTCACGTGTGAACACAAAACTGAAAAAAAGATGTATAAGCGCAATTGCGGTTATACTGATTTTCGGTTTCGGGCTTGATATTTTCAGACTTTTTTATTTCCAAGTCATAAAATCCGAGGAATATAAAGCCGAGGCGGAAGCGCAGCAGTTGAGCGATACCGTTATATCCGCCGACCGTGGTGTTATTTACGATGCGAATATGAATGTGCTTGCTGAGAGCGCATCGGCTTGGCTTGTTTATGTCAACCCGTTAAAAATCAAAGACGATGCCCAGAAAAACCTCATTTCCACGGGACTTGCCGATATTTTGGGCGATGTTAAAGCCGAAACGATAAGCGAAAAAATCAGCAACAAAGAATACAGTTACATCAAAATCAAAGGCCGTGTTGAGTATAACGAAAAAACAGCGATTTACGAGTTTATCAAAAAGAATGATCTTTACGAGGTCATAGGTCTTGACCCCGACACAAAAAGATATTATCCTTTCGGAAATTTCGCCTCTACGGTAATCGGTATGACAAATATCGACAACGACGGCAGAGCGGGTATAGAATTAAAATACAACGATACGTTAACCGGTGTTCCCGGCAGAATAATCACCGCTAAAGATGCCAACAGCGGTCTTATGTCAAGCAACTACGAAACGAAATTCGATGCCGAGCAAGGCACAAGTCTTGTGCTGACTATCGACAAAACCATTCAGTATTATCTTGAGAAAGGTCTTTCACAGGCCGTTACCGATAACGAAGCCGCTTCCGCTTACGGAATCGTTATGGATGTTGATACGGGCGCAATACTCGCTATGGCGACAATGCCCGATTACGATTTGAACGAACCTTCCGTTATTAAAAACAAGGAGATTTTAGACGAACTTTCCAAAATCAAAGACGAAGATGAGTACGATGCCGCTTATAACGATGCGGTTTACCTTATGTGGAGAAACAAGGCTGTAAGCGACACTTACGAGCCCGGTTCGGTTTTCAAAATATTCACTGCCGCTGCGGGTCTTGAGGAGGCTGTTGCTTCGCCGGAAACGACATATAATTGCACAGGCTCCATTCGTGTTGCCGATAACACGATTCATTGCCACCGTCACGAGGGACACGGTGTTCAAAGTTTTACCCAGGGACTTATGAATTCCTGCAACCCGTTTTTTATTACGATAGGTCAAGGGTTGGGCACGGAACGTTTTTATAAATATTTCGAGGCGTTCGGTTTCACCGAAAAAACAGGTGTCGATTTGCCTGCGGAAGCAAAACCGACCGCCGATGTTACATACCATTCAAAAGGGAATATGGGGATAGCGGAACTTTCGTCAAGTGCATTCGGTCAAACATTCCAAGTCAGTGCGATTCAAATGATTACGGCGGTTTCGGCTGTTGCCAACGGCGGAAAACTTATGCAACCTTATGTTGTCGCAAAAAAACTCGATCAAGACGGCAACACGGTTTACGAAACATCACCGACGGTTAAAAGGCAAGTTATTTCCGAAAGCACGTCGAAAACGGTTATCGGAATGATGGAAAAAGTTGTTGCCGAAGGTACGGGTAAAAACGCATATATCCCCGGTTACCGTGTTGCGGGAAAAACGGGTACTTCCGAAAAACTTACGGTCGACGGCGAATATATCGCTTCGTTCGTCGGTTGCGCACCTGCCGACGACCCCCAAATTGCCGTGCTTATTATAATAGATGAACCTCAAGGTTATAACCACGGCGGCGGTGCGATTGCCGCACCCGTTGCGGGTTCGATTATCGAGCAAACGCTCAAATATATGAATGTCGAGCCCGTTTACACCGATGAGGAACTTTCGAAACTCAATGCTTCGACGCCCGATTTGAACGGTATGACAGTAAATGCCGCAAAAACAACTCTTTCAAGCCAAAACTTCAGCGCACGTGTTGTCGGTAACGGCGAAAAAGTTATTTCACAGTATCCTGTCAAGGGTCAAAGCATCCCGATGGGCGGTGTTGTTATACTTTATACCGAAACAGACAGCAAGAACACTACATCAACCGTTCCCGACCTTACGGGGCTCAGCATAAGCGAAGCAAACCAACGTGCCGTAAATTCCGGTTACAATATTAAGGTGTCGGGTGCCTCGCTTGACAGCGAAGTTGTTTCATACCGACAAAGTGTAGAAGAAGGCACAAAGGCGGAACTCGGTTCAACGATTACGGTCTACTTCAAAACGACTTCGGGCGTTCAGGACGACTGATTAAGGGAGTTAAAAAGATGCTTTTATCAGAACTTTTAAAAGGAATAAATGTCTTATCCGAATATGAAGATCGTGAAATTGCGGATGTTACCGATAAAACTCTTAAAATTTCGGAAAACTGCGCTTTCGTTTGTGTTGTCGGCGCACGGTTTGACGGGCACACATTTGCGAAAAACGCCGTTGAAAACGGTGCTAAAGCCGTTGTGGTTTCACGGGATATCGGCTTGAAAGAGCAAATTTTAGTTGAAAACACACGTGAAGCGTATGCGCTTATGTGCAAAAATTTTTACGGTGCCGCCGTCGACAAACTCACGGTTATCGGAATAACGGGAACAAACGGTAAAACAACAACAGCATTCGTCGTTAAAGACGTACTTTCGTCAATGGGTATCAAAAGCGGGTTGATAGGTACGGTTAAAAATATGGTGGGCGACCGTGAATTTCACACGGAACTGACAACGCCCGACCCGTATGATATGCACTCACTGTTTAAGATGATGGCGGATGACAACATAAAGTATTGCGTTATGGAAACATCATCGCAGGCATTTCATCAAATGCGTCTTGCGGGAATACATTTTGATGTCGGAGTATTCACAAATCTCACTCAAGACCATCTTGATTATCACGGCACAATCGAAGAATACAAGCGTTGTAAAAAAACGCTGTTTTACAACTGCGACAAAGCAGTCATAAATGCCGATGACGAAACGGCACAGTATATGTGCGACGGCATAACAGCCGATATTAAGACATACGGCGTAAATACCCTGTGCGACTTTAAAGCCGTAAACACGGAATTTTTCAAGGACAGAGTCGAATATGATTTAAACGGAGAAAGGGTAGTGTTCAACATTCCCGGTGCGTTTTCGGTTTATAATTCGCTTTGTGCAATCGGCACGGTTTGTGCTCTCGGCTTCGACTTTTCAACGGTTGTCGGGGCGATTTCAAAAGCCTCAACCGTAAAGGGAAGACTTGAACTTTTAAAAACAGATACCGATTACGGCATCATTATAGATTATGCACACACTCCCGACGGGCTTGAAAAAGCACTCGGTGCTGTTCGTGGGTTTACAAAAGGCAGAGTTATCACGGTTTTCGGTTGCGGTGGCGACAGGGATAAAACGAAACGCCCGAAAATGGGCAGAATGGCAACGGATTTATCCGACATAGTTGTTGTTACCACCGATAATCCACGCACGGAAGATCCCGAAGAAATCATAAAAGAAATTTTAATCGGTACAGTCGGCTCAAAAGCGGAGGTCGTTTGCGTTACCGACCGAACCGAAGCGATAGGATATGCTTTGAAAATCGCAAAAGCGGGTGATACCGTTCTTCTTGCGGGCAAGGGGCACGAAACTTATCAGGTGATAGGTAAAGAACGTGTTCATTATGACGAGCGTGAAGTTGTAGCCGATTTGCTTGCGAAAATGTAACTTTTGTTGCAATGGGATGATTTTGGTATGATGAAAATTTCAGTTAAAGATATAGCGGAGTTTTGTTCGTCGAAAACGCAGTTGAGCGGTTATATAGAAAAAATATCAACCGACAGCCGTGACATAGACGAAAACACACTTTTTGTTGCCCTTATCGGTGAACGCTTTGATGCTCACGATTTTGTTGAAGATGTTTTGAATAAAGGTGCGAAAGCCGTAATATGCAGTCGGCAAATGGGCGACGACGAACGCATAATATATGTTCCCGACACGGGTAAGGCACTTTTGGATATAGCGCACGGCTACAGAAAAAAATTCAATATACCCGTTATCGGTCTTACCGGCAGTGTAGGTAAAACGACAAGCAAAGGTATGATTTATTCGGTAGTTAAGCGAAAATTCAACACCTTGCGAACGGCGGGCAACCTTAATAACGAAATCGGTGTTCCGAAAACGCTTTTCGGGTTGAACGAAAATCACGAAGCCGCTGTTATAGAAATGGGAATGAATCATTTCAACGAGATTTCCCGACTTTCGAAAACCGTGGAGCCGACAATAGCGGTAATTACAAACGTCGGAACGGCACATATCGAAAATTTGGGCTCACGTGAGGGCATACTTAAAGCGAAACTCGAAATACTCGACGGAATGAAAAAAGGCTCACCGCTTATTATAAACGGCGATAACGATATGCTTGAAACGGTGGAAACAGACGATTTTCAAGTGATTCGTTTCGGCATAGATGCCGACGATTTGCAAATGCGAGCCGTGGATATCAAATCCGACGAAAACGGAAGCACGTTTAAAGCGGTTTTCGGCGATGAGGTAACGGAAGTGTTCGTTCCCGCAGTCGGTTTACATAACGTGTATAACGCACTGTGTGCTATGTGTGTCGGGAAAACACTCGGTTACAGTCTTTCCGAGGCAGGCGAGTGCATAAAAGATTTTGAACCCGAAGGTATGCGTCAAAAAATCACTCGTGCGGGAAACAGCGTTTTCATAGAAGATTGCTATAACGCAAACCCCGACAGTATGACGGCATCTTTGGAGGTGCTGAAAACATTAAAAGGCAACCGTTCTTTTGCCGTTCTCGGAGATATGCTTGAACTTGGCGAATACAGTGAAAAAGCCCACCGAACAATCGGTGAAAAGGCGGCAAAAACAGGGTGTTGTATGGTGCTGACATACGGCGAACTTTCAAAATATATATCCGATGAAGCACAAAAATACGGCTGTTCATCGAAAAATTTCGATAATAAAGAAGAACTTGCGAGTTTCCTTTTCGAAACGCTTCGTGACGGCGATGCCGTTCTTTTTAAAGGCAGCCGTGGGATGAAAATGGAAGAAATTTTCAGGTCGCTTTATAAAAAAATGGGTCTTACACCCGAAGATGCTTGATTTTTTTGTGCTTTCAAGGTACGATAGACTGTAAAAGGAGTGGACAATATGAATATTATTCTTGCTTGCGTTACAGCGGCGGTAATCGCTTTTGCGATATCATTCGGTTTGGGATATGTGGTGATTCCTTTTCTTCACAAACTCAAATTCGGTCAAACAATTCTCGATATAGGTCCCAAGTGGCACAAAAACAAACAGGGTACACCCACAATGGGCGGTATTTTATTTATTCTGGGTACGGTTATAGCCTTCGCAACTGTGGTTATAATAGATAAAGTTGCCGGTGGCGATATCATCGGTTCGGTAAATGTCGGCGGAACGGTTTCCGAATTGGTTACACAGCAAGTTTCGTCAAAGGCAAATTCGAACTATGTTAAAGTCTGGGGCGGACTTATTATGGCATTGGGATTTGCGTTTATCGGTTTCCTCGACGATTACATAAAGGTCGTAAAAAAACGCAACCTCGGTCTTACCATATTACAAAAAACCGTTCTTCAGGTTGTTGTGATGGTCGGATACCTTCTTTGCCTTTATATAAACGATCCGACGGGAAGTATGTTCATTCCTTTTGTCGGCGTGATAGAAACAAGAATTTTCTTCTGGCTTATAGGCCTTGCCGTGATATACGTTACAACAAATGCCGTAAACTTTACCGACGGCATCGACGGACTTTGCGGTTCGGTCACGGTTACGGCAGCACTCAGTTTTATCGTTGTAGCGGCACTTCGCAACTGCCTCGGTGTAAGCCTTCTCGCTTCCGCACTTGTCGGCGGACTTATCGGTTACCTTATTTGGAACTGGCACCCCGCAAAAGTAATGATGGGCGATCTCGGTTCAATGTTCCTCGGCGGACTTGTCGTGGCATTCGCTTATGCGGTTGACTGCCCCGTGATTATTTTGCTTACGGGTATTATCTATGTTGCCGAATTCGGTTCCGATGTTATACAAATCGGATATTTCAAACTCACTCACGGCAAACGTATTTTTAAAATGGCACCGATTCATCACCATTTTGAAATGTGTGGCTGGAAAGAGGTTAAAATAGTTAAAGTATTTACTCTTGTGAATTTCATAGGCGGTGTTCTTGCCGTGATTGTTATGTATCTCGGCGCTCCGAAATAATCGGATTTAAAAAATAACGAAAGGCGTGCTTGTATGCAAAAGAAAAATAGTTTTAACGATATCCTTGTTAAAAACAGCATGGATATTCCGTTTTTTCTCATAATGGTAGGGCTTATGACGGTGGGACTTGTTATGCTTTTGTCGGCAAGTTACATCTACGCTTTTCATTACAGCGGATCAGGTGACAGCCTTTATTATTTTAAACGTCAACTTCTTTTTGCCGTTGTCGGCATTGCCGGTATGGTTTTTTATTCGCATTTTAACTATAAATATTTAAGATACTTCTCAAACATCGGTTTGGTACTTTCTTTGGGCATTCTCGCAATAACCGTTTTGCGTGGCGGCGGTGACGGCATAAACAGATGGTTCGGTATCGGTTCGTTTCAGTTTCAGCCGTCTGAAATCGCAAAATTTATGCTCATCATATTTTGCGCAACCGGTCTTGACAAAGACCATAAAAAACTTATCAGTTCGGAACAGTCGACCGTCGGCTGGGCACAAAAAATCGCAAAACTCACCGACGGAAAAGTCAAGATAACACAGGGTACGACAACGCTGTTTTTCTATGTGCTTGTTATCGGTATAACCGCCGGTATGGTTCTTTTGGGAAGCCACCTTTCCGGTGCAATTCTTATTCTTCTTATCGGCGTTGCAATGCTTTGGATAGGCGAGAGCAGGGCTCGTTGGTTCGCTGTCGGCGGTGTAGTTGCGGCGTTGGTGCTTGTGTACGTTATATTTAATTATGAGGATCTTCCGTTGAAAGATTATATGATAGAGCGTATTAAAGCGTGGCGAATCAAAGATTATTCACCCGAAAAAGCACGTTGGCAGATCAACCATTCACTCTACGCTCTCGGTTCGGGCGGGTTTTTGGGTGCCGGAATAGGCAATTCCAAACAAAAATACCTTTACGTTTCGGAATCTCACACCGACTTTATTTTTTCGATAATCGGTGAGGAACTCGGCTTTGTCGGTTGCGTTTTGATTCTCGGTATTTATATCGCTCTTATTTTAAGGGGCGTCTATATCGGTATGCGTGCAAAAGACCGTTTCGGTGCTTTGCTTGTTTTCGGTATGACAGCCCAACTTGCCTTGCAGGTTATGTTCAATGTCGCCGTTGTTACCGATACCGTTCCGAATACGGGTATCAGTCTTCCGTTTTTCAGTTACGGCGGTTCGGCACTTATGATAACGCTTCTTGAAATGGGAACAATACTTGCCGTTTCACGGCAGGCCGATTTGCCGAAAGTTTATTCTTTAAGAAAAAGCAAAAAAGCAAAAAATCGTCAAACGGTTTAACAGGCAAACGATATAATTTATTGGAAAAGAGTTGTGCTTTATGAGAGTTTTAATAGCGGCAGGCGGCACGGGCGGTCATGTCAATCCCGCTCTTGCGGTAGCGGGTGAAATAAAAAAACGCTATCCCGATGCGGAAATATGTTTTGTCGGCACTTCGGACAGAATCGAATCGAAAATCGTTCCGGCTGCGGGTTATCCCTTAAAAACGATTGAGATTTCGGGGTTTAAGCGTGGTTTTTCGCCTAATGATATTAAAGCGAATGTGAAAACCGTTGTAAGACTTCTTAAAAGTTCTTCGAGTGTTAAGAAAATCATAAATGAATTTAACCCCGATGTTGCCGTCGGTTTCGGCGGATACGTCAGCGGGCCTGTAATAAGAATGGCGGCGAAAATGGGCATTCCCACCGCTATTCACGAACAGAACGCTTATCCCGGTGTCACAAACAAAACATTGGCTGAAAAAGTCGATGCCGTAATGCTTACCGCAAAAGAAGCGGGGGAGCATATGACGTGCAAAAACGAGCCCATTGTTACGGGACTTCCCGTGCGTGGCGAACTTTTGGAGGCGGACTCGGAAAAATCACGCACGGAACTCGGCTTTAACAATAACCCTATCATTCTTTGTATGGGCGGTTCTTTGGGTGCAAAAGTTATCAACGAAGCGATTGTCGAAGTCCTTGCTTCGCACAAAAACGACACCGATTATAATTTCTTGGTTTCAACAGGTCAAAACGGACTTTGGATGCCCGACAAATTAAAAGAGTTGGGTGTTGATTCCGAAAAAGCCGAAAATATACAAGTTCGTACATATATTGATGATATGGCACGTTGCCTTTCGGCGGCGGATCTTGTTATTTGCCGTGCGGGTGCATCGTCACTTTCCGAAATACAGGCTCTCGGTAAACCGTCTGTTCTAATACCCTCGCCGAATGTTACGGAAAATCATCAGTATCACAATGCAATGGCGCTTGTTAACAAAAACGCCGCTGTAATAATCGAAGAAAAAGACCTCACCGGTGAAAAACTCGGTGCTGAAATAGACAGGCTTATGTCCGACAAAAAATTGCTTTCCGAAATCGGTAACAACGCACGCAATATGGCTTTAACGGATGCAACGTCACGTATATGCGATATTGTAACAGGACTCATAAAAAAGTAATTTAACATTTTTTCGATAACGGCATATTATACAGCGTAAGGCTTTTTGCCTTGTAGATTTTAACCGAAAGGAGCAGCTGTATGTCTGCCTTCGTTATCAACGGCGGAAGACGCCTTAGCGGAAATCTGCGTGTTCAGGGCTCCAAAAACAGCGTTTTACCCATACTTGCCGCTACATTGCTTGTCAGCGGAAAAACCGTTATACATAATTGTCCCGATCTTTCGGATACCGAGTGTACCGTTAAAATACTGAAAAGTTTGGGTTGTAAGGTCAACAGGAACGGCACGAGCATTACCGTTGACAGCACCGATGCCAAAGGCTTTGAAATTCCCGAAAGCCTTATGCGTGAGATGCGTTCTTCGGTTATATTTTTAGGTGCGATTTTGGGGCGAATGGGAAAAGCAACGGTTTCCGCACCGGGTGGGTGCGAGATAGGTTTGCGACCTATCGATTTGCATCTTTATGCGGTAAAACGTTTGGGCGTGAAAGTCGAAGAAAGTTACGGCGAACTTATATGCACCGCACCGAACGGGCTTTGCGGAACTAAAATAACTTTTTCTTTTCCGAGTGTCGGTGCTACGGAGAATGCAATTCTTTCTTCCGTCACGGCTAAAGGGAACACAACAATAGTTAATTCCGCACGTGAACCCGAAATAATAGATTTGTGCGATTTTTTGAATTCGTGCGGTGCTAAAATATCGGGTGCCGGCGAAAGTATAATAAATGTTGAAGGCGTGAAAGAACTTCACGGTTGTGAACATTCCGTAATATGCGACAGAATAGCGGCAACAACTTACCTTGTTGCGGGTGCCGTTACAAACGGTGATGTCGAACTGCAAAATACAACGCCCGTTCATTTGAATTCAATATTGCCTCTTTTGGAGGAAGCGGGGTGCGATGTGCGGATAAGGTGTAAGTCCGTTCGCCTTAAAGCACCCTCAAGATTAAACAGAATAGATAAAATCATAACTCAACCGTACCCCGGTTTCCCGACCGATGCCCAGGCACCGTTTACGGCTTTGACTTCGGTAGCGAAGGGCACGAGCGTTATTGTTGAGAATATATTTGAAAGCCGTTTCAAGCACGTTCCCGAACTTGTGCGAATGGGTGCCAAAATCCGTGCGGAAGGCAGGGTTGCGGTTATCGAGGGCGTTGAACGGCTCTACGGTGCCGAGGTCGTTTCACCCGACCTCAGAGGCGGTGCGTCACTTGTGCTTGCGGGTTTGTGTGCCGAGGGTACAACTACGGTGACGAATACTGACTTTATAGACAGAGGATATGAAGATTTTGAAAATAACCTTTGTATGCTGAATGCCGATATTTACAGAAAGGTTAAAAGCGATGGAGCAAAAGAAAAGAAGTAACTCAAAACGTACACAAACAAAAATAATACCGCCTAAAGGAAACCCCAATCAAAGTTTATCACGTGATGAAGTGCGTTCGCTCAATAAAAAAAGAATAAAGCGAAAACGAAAAATCAAAAGATTGGCTTTGCTTGTGGCGTTGGCAACTGCGGTAGTGAGCGTCGGTGTTGTTTTGGTTCTCGGTGTATTTTTCAAAATCGCCACGGTTACCGTTAAAGGTGACAAGGTCTATGCGGTGTCGGATGTCGTTTCGAAAAGCGGAATCGAAATCGGTGACAATCTTTTCAGAGTCAGCGAGAAAGATTTGAACGAAACACTTCCCAAAGCATTGCCTTACATAGAAAAAGTCACACTCGAAAGGCAACTTCCCGACACGGTGATTATTACGGTCAAAGCAACACGTGAGGTTGCGGCACTGCAGACGGGAACCGCTTTCGTTTTGGTGGACAATACGGGCAAGGTTCTCGATAAAAACGCCTCAATGCTTCGTGAAAATGTTGCCGTTGTAAGCGGTGTCACACCGAAAAAAACAGTCGAAGGCGAAAGTTTGGTGCTTGATAACGACAGCGTCACAAGTGATTTTAAGGTGATTCTCGGTGCGATCAAAGAAAGCGGAATAAATCTTTTAACCGAAATACGCCGAACAAAAACGGGCGAGTACGAGTTGCGATATGACGACAGAATTACTTTGAAAATCGGCACCGTCGAAAACATAGATGTTAAACTGAAACGTGCCGTGGCCGCAATTGAAAAAGAAAATGAAATCAACGCCTATTCGGAGGGCGTTCTCGATTTGAAAACAGACCCGTATGCCTACTTCAGTCCCGGTGCGGAGGAGGAAACAACTAAACCCCAACCGACAAAAGGCGAAGGCGTCACATCATCCGAAACAGATGTAAGTGTTGCCGAAAGCACTTCGGAAACCGACGGGAACAGCGATTGATATTTCTTATTTGACATTTAATTTGCATTTTGTGACCGTATTGTGCGAAAAAAAGTTAAAATTTTTAAAAATAACTTGATATTGTGTAAGTTCTGTGGTAACATTATGTGGATATATTATGCTCGTATAATAATTGTATATTAGAGTTATAAATTAGGAGGAAGAAAAATGAACTTTGAAATTTCAAATGATTTTGAAGACGTTACTCAGATAAAGGTAATCGGTGTCGGTGGCGGCGGTGGAAACGCCATCAACCGCATGGTTAGTTCCGGCGTTCAAGGCGTTGAGTTCATTGCCGTAAATACGGATAAACAAGTCCTTACATTTTCCAAGGCTACTCACAAAATACAAATCGGCGAAAAAGTAACAGGCGGTCGCGGTGCGGGTGCCCGTCCCGAAATGGGTCTTAAAGCGGCTGAAGAAAGCCGTGACGCAATCGTCGATGCACTCAGCGGAGCAAATATGGTCTTTATTACCGCAGGTATGGGCGGCGGCACGGGAACAGGCGCTGCACCCGCTATTGCGGAAATCGCAAAAAGCAGCGGTATACTTACCGTCGGTATTGTTACAAAACCCTTTGCTTTCGAAGGCAAAAGAAGAATGCAACAGGCTGAAGCCGGCATCGCTGAACTCGCTCAGCATGTTGACAGTCTTATCGTTATCCCCAACGAAAGACTTAAACTCGTTTCCGACCAAAAAATCACATTCGCCAATGCGTTCGATGTTGCCGACGATGTTCTCCGCCAAGGTGTTAAGAGCATCTCAGAACTTATAAAAGTTCCCGGACTTATCAACCTCGACTTTGCCGATGTTACGGCTGTTATGAAAGATGCCGGACACGCTCATATGGGTGTCGGCCGTGCTTCCGGTAAGGAAAAAGCCGAAGCCGCCGCTAACGCCGCAGTATCAAGTCCGCTTCTTGAAACAACAATTCAAGGTGCAAAGGGTGTAATTATCAGCATCACATCTTCACCCGACATCACTCTTGATGACGTCGATGTTGCGGCAAGCATCATTGCGGAGGCCGCTGATGCCGATGCAAATATCATCTTCGGTGTTGCGTTTGATGAAAAACTTGACGACGAAATGGTCGTTACGGTTATTGCGACAGGTTTCGGTACGGATTCTAACGGTATTGCAAATAAATCCGGTGTAGCTGTTGCATCCGACGGAACTTCTACGGCAGACGATGATGACGGCGATATTGTCGACATTCTCGGTCTTTTTAAGAAATAATTAAAAACGAATAAAAGCCGGCCGGATTAAATTCGGTCGGTATTTTTATACTAATGGGAGTGTACGCAACGGCGCACAACTTTATAATAATATGAAAAAGAAGGAAAAGAAGAAAAAAGGTATTATCGACCGTGAATTTGTTGTTTTGGTTGTCGCCTTCACTTTTTTGCTGGCTGTTTTTTCACGCTGTATTCCCGCGGGTACAACACGTCTTAACATCGGCAAAAGTTATGTTGGCGAAAAAGCGATAGCACTTACTTTCGATGACGGGCCGAGCGACTGCACTGAACAACTTCTTGACGGTTTGGATAAATATGATGCCAAGGTCACTTTTTTCGTCATAGGTTACAAGGCGGAAAAAAATCCCGAAATTGTAAAGCGGGCTTTCGATGACGGCCATTTGATCGGCAATCACACATACGACCATTCAAGGCTCACGCTGGAAAGTCTTGATGATGCCAAAGAAAATATTTTACGCTGTGCCGATGTTATAAAAGATATAACCGGTGTTAAGCCGTTTTTTGTAAGAGCGCCGTACGGCGATGTGAGTGCATATCAACTTAAAAAACTCGATGCTTTTTTCATAAGTTGGTCGGCAAGCACCTACGATTGGGCTGAACCGGGCGAGGAAGAAATTTATAAAAGAATTATGAAAAAAGCGGGCGACGGCGAGATAATTCTTTTGCACGACACAAAACAGGCAACGGTCAATGCCGTTTTGCGGGCGATACCCGAACTTCAGGAACAAGGGTATGACTTTGTGAGAGTTGACGATTTGCTTACAAGAAACGGCACGAAAATCGCAAAAGGCATTCCGTACAGAAAGTGTGAAAACGGCAGAAATCCGTTTGCGTTTTAATTTGCAAGTCAAAAATAAAAACGGATAAAATAAAAAACAGCGATGTAAAAACCGAGTTTTGCATCGCTGTTTTAATTATGTTATGTTAAATCAGTTTTTCTTTTTTTCTTTCGGTTTCATAACCAAAGCGCCGATTATCATAATAACCGCAAATACTATAAGATAGAAAAGAACGGGGCAAGAGAATTCGCCGATTGCTTTAGCATCTTTGTAGTAAACATAGCCGTGCGAATAAAGAGCCGCAAATACCATGAAAGCGGAACCTATTAAACCGAGTGTGGGTAAAATAAAACGCTTCATAACAGGAAGGTTCTTTTCCTTTTTCATAAACATAATGAAAACCGGAATATAAAATGCATATATGGTGATTATGGGCAATTCCGATGAATCGAAATTGAAATAACCGAACCAACCTTTGGGAGTGAGGTTTGCACCGTAGAAGTATACAAGCCAAAACGAAACAATCAAAAGACCAACGATAGCGGAACTTGAGGGCATTTGAGTTTTGGGGTCAACCTGTTTTAATGTGTCGGGCTTGGGGCCGTAACCACGAACAGCCAATGAATACATACCTCTTGTGCAACCGATGAGCAAACCGTTTAATGTGCCCAAACAGGAAATTGCAACGAAAAGATTGAGAATATTGCCGAAAACATTACCGAAAACTGTAGTGAATGCTACCGTCGCACCGTCATTACGGAGAGTATCAACCGAAGCACCGCCGGCAACACCTATGTAATAAAGAACATAAACAACGATAATGATGATACCGCCTAAAATAAGCGCAATGGGAAGGTTGCGTTTTGAGTTTTTAAGTTCGGAGTTTATTGAGGTTGCGATGATCCAACCTTCGTATGCGAAAGCGGATGCGACAACGGCACCGAAAAGCGTGGTGTAATCGCCCGCCGCTGTTGCGAAGTTTCCGCCGAGAATAGTTGTCATGGGCTCGTTTGCCATGTTGTGAGTAAAGCCGTAAATCGTGCCGATAATCGCCATAAGAATAAGCGGAATAAGTTTGATAACCGTGCAGGAAACTTGAAGTTTACCGGCAAGTTTCGGAGAAAGAGCGTTTACCGCGTAAACCGCAATAAGAATAAATCCCGCAAGACAAAGTGTTTCGGGGCCGGATACCGCACCGCCTTCGGCAAATGAAATCGCCAAGGGGAAATCGGGGTTAACCGAGCAAATGAAAGTCATGGTGTACCTTGCGGTGAGCCAAGCCAAAACCGAAGTCATAGCCGGAGCATAGATTGTTGTAACAAACCAACCTACCATGTAAGCGTATTTGCTGCCGACGGTTGCTTCGGAATAGTCGACGATGCCGTTGACTTTTTCATACTGTTGCGCCATAACCGCAAAAGCGAGTATACAAAAAATCATTATGATACCGCCGATGATCCAAGCGACAATGCCCATGGGCATATCGCCGTCGGTTTTGTCAAGAATAGCCTGCGCCTTAAAGAAGACACCGCTACCGATGACAGTTCCCACAACCATACAGATTGCGGTAAACAGACCGTACTGTTTCTTTAAACCTGTTGCCATATAATCACCCTTTGAAATTATTTTATATCGCTGCCGCAAAAGAAGTGCTTATCGATAATATCCGCGGCAGTTATAACAAATTTTAAACACGGACGTGTTTTGTAATATTGTTCGGTTCTGTGTTCCGAAACAGGGGAGGAGTTGCCGAGCGTACCTAAAAGTTCCTTGCATATATATGCAGAATGACAGTCTTTAAATTCATTCGCAAGAGATTGAATTAGTTTGTAATGCTCGTCTTTGGCTGTTTTGTCGTCGGGGGAGTCGTAACCGCACAAAAGACCGGCGACCGCAAACATACCGGTGACGGCACCGCAAACTTCACGAAGTCTGCCCATACCTCCGCCGAAAGAGGAGGCAAGTTTGAGAGCGGTTTTTTCGTCAATACCGCAATCGTCGGCAAATGCCGCGAAGACAGCCTGACTGCAATTATAACCGCTTAAAAAAAGTTCGGCGGCTTTTTGTGAATGATTCCCTGCCATGCTAAACCTCTGTGAAAATTTTATAAAAATATCTTATAACATTTTAATCAATTTGTAAAGAATTTTTTTGCATTTTTATACATAGTTTTCAAATGTTCTTTTGAAATTGTTATATGTTTTTGAATTTTGGCGTTTTTGTTGAAATATTAGAAATGTTTGTGATATACTTGTGACAGGAAAGCGCCACACGGCGTTTCGTAAACAAAAACGAAGGGATAAATGCAAAATGAATAACAGTGAAAATAAATCGGCTGTTAATAAATATAAAGAGTTGGTGCTTTACGCACTTTTCGGTGTCTTGACGACCGTTGCCAATTTTTCCGCATTTTGGATATGTACACACGTGTTCGGCGAGGGATTATATCTTGTGAATAATGCCGTTGCGTGGATAGCGGGGGTGGCGGTTGCGTTCGTCACAAATAAACTTTGGGTGTTCAATTCGAAAACATGGAAAGCGAAAGTTGTGCTGAAAGAACTTTCCGAATTTGTTGCGGCACGTCTTTTGAGTTTCGTTTTTGAGGAAGCGGGAATGTGGCTGTTTATAGATGTTTTGCCTTTCGGCGACAAATCGCTTACCGTCTTCGGATATACGGTTTCGGGTCAGATAATCGTCAAATTCCTGCTTTCCGTTGTAGTCGTGATTCTCAATTATTTCTTCAGTAAGTTTATAATATTCAGGAAAAAGCACGATAAATAACCGCAAGTTTTGAGGGGCGGTATGCCTGAAAAAACGGTGTTAACAGAATACGATAATAAAAATCAGCCCGACACAAAGACCGCCTGTTTCTCGAAAGAGATCCCGACGGTCTTTTATTATACTGTTGTTAAAATATAAAGGTTGTCATTGTCCGCTATTAACCGGAACCGCCGTCAAACCATACACGGTACATTTTTCTTAAAAACTCCTCGGTTATCGGATAACCCGAACTTTCGGAAATAACCGAATCAATACCGCAATACGGACATATCGCCGTGCCGTAGTTGTGTTCGTTATCGTTTTCCTGAATATATTCTTCTACTTCTTTGGGGTCGAAGATACTCAAGCAATAAAAACAACCGCACTTGCCGTCGTTTAATAATTCGGGATAATTGTCGGATGAATAATTATGGGCTTCAAAAACGTCATCTTCCTCGGTTGTGACAGGTGGCTCTGTTTTTTCGATTATCTTTTTCACTTTGTCAATTGGCATAGGAGCATCACATTCGCCGTATTCCTCGATATGCACCACCTTTACAACCTTTTTATCGTAATTACCGACCGGAACAAGAACATAATCACCGCATTTTATTGATTTATCATCGGTGCGATAATAGTAGGTCTTTCCTCCTTCGGAAAACTCCACACTGAGATAAATATATTTTGTTGAATCCAACCCCTTTTGCCCGTCAAAGACATACAAATCGGGCATATTCAAAACATTTCTTATCGTGTATGAAATATTCTCCGCTTCATCAAAAGATTCGGAATAGAGGCAACCGTCATATTTAAATATTTTTCCGTCTGTGTTGTATGCGGTCAAATACCACGAACCGAGGTCTGTGCATTTCGGTCTGATTTCATAATTTCGAAACGGCTCTATAATTTTATTCAACAATTCTTGCACCGCTTCATTCGGCAAGTTCAGTTTTCTCCACTTCCCACCACTCACCGGATGAATAGAATAAGGAACATAAGTTTTTGATGTGTATGTTACTCTCCCGGAAGAACTAACGGTAAGTTTTTGTTCCTCATCGCTTTCGAGAATCGGCAGACCGTCAAAAAAGCAGGGGATCGATACAAGTGTTATCTTGTTCACTTGCCCTGTGAATTTTTCGGGGTATTCAAATAACATTTCACACACCTCACTCTGCCATTTTTGCCGAATCAAACCACACATTTTATTGGGATATTTCGAACGGCACATCTTGATAAAAACAAGATGTGCATTGTAATTCCGCATTAAATGAGTTCGCACGGCAACACGCATTCATACAGTCGTACTATAACACACAATCGCACAAAATACAACGAATTTTGCGAGGATAACAGCACTTTTTTACTACGAAACTTTCTTTTTTTGTTTTACCGTTTTTGCGGTAAAAGCAAAACGAACTAAAAGAACAACAATAAACTTAAATAATGATAACGGTAAAAGAAAACGACGATGACGGTAAAAGTAAAATTGTAAGTGAATAAAATGAGATGCGGTAAAAGTAAAACGACGAGGTGTAAAAGTAAAACGACGATGTGTAATTGCATTTTTTCAAGATTTAAAGATTTGTTGTAAGGTGTCTATTGACATTCTTTCGAGATTTCAAGATTTGTTGTAAGAGGTCTATTGACATTCTTTCGAGATTTGCTATAATTAGTGTGTTGTTCAAAAGACACGGTATGCCGAAGTTTTATTGGTGCTTTTGTGGCACCGTCATACGTCGAATCAAAAAAACGAACGCTGTTAAACAAATCTCGGTTTGGCAAATCAAATCTCGGTTTGGCAAATCAAATCTCGGTTCGGCAAATCAAATCTTGGTATAGCAGAGCAAAACTCGGTTCAACAAGATAAAACTCACATTAACAAAATTATTGACACACGCCTCCTTAGTTAAATGGATATAACAAGCCCCTCCTAAG
>CAYPAB010000015.1:0-32777 GCA_964408605.1 uncultured Eubacteriales bacterium | reverse complement strand
ACACCGACACAACCGCAAAATCCGGTTACAACTATAAATATACCGTTCGTGCTTATTTCGGCACTTCACTCAGTTATTACAATACAACCGGACTTGCGATAAAACGCCTTATCGCACCGAAACTCACGGGTGTAACGTCGGCAAAAGCCGGAGTTACGGTCAAGTGGAACAAAACTTACGGTGCAACGGGTTACCAAGTTTACCGCAAAACGGGTAACGGCGGTTGGGTAAAAATCGCAACCGTAAGTGGCGGTTCGAAAGTTTCATATCTTGACAAAACCGCCAAAAAAGGCGTAACGTACACTTACACAGTCCGTGCCTACTACGGCAGTTCGCTCAGTTACTATAACACAGCGGGGCTTAAAATCACGGATAGATATTGATACTTCCGACGAAAAAATAAAATAAACTCCCTCGAAAAAACGCAGATCAATCGTCTTTTCGGGGGAGTCATTTTTTGTGTTTCGGGTTCGTCGCAACAAAAAACGAAGCCCACTTTAAAAAGCGGACTTCGTAAATTCAGATGTATTTAAATTTGAGTTGCTCGAAAATTAATCTTCAACGGCATCGGCAAAAACGCTGTTTTTTGCTCTTTCGTCGATAAGACCGTTATAATCGTTGAAAGCAACGCCCATGGCGTTAAAGTTCTTGATAAGAACGGCGTGTGCAATGAAAAGACCGCCGACGGGGAAGAAGATTGTGCACAAAACAACAACAAGCGCACCGCTTTCGCTGAACTTGAGACCGTAGCGAGAGGCGTTTTCTTTAAGTCTGTTTGTGAGTTTGCACTTCCAAACAAGACCGAAAATACCGAGTGTTATTATGTTAAGAAGCCAAACGAAAACATACTTCATTGTTTTTTTGCCGTCACCCTCGCAAAGAATGTTAACTTCCTTAGAGAATTTGTGCCAAAAAACGATGGGATAAATGCCGAGTGTGATAACACCGAGAACGAATAAAACTAAAAAACTTCTTTGTTTAATGTATGATGACATTTCAAAAACTCCTTTATAGCAGTATTTACCTGTACAGTATAGTATATTTTTCGTTAAAAATCAAGTCTTTTTGCAAGATATCGGAATTTTGCCGTGTTTCTTCGTGAGCAATGCAAAAATCTTGCTTCTTTTCCGTTAAATAGTAATTTGTATCATTGACAATCGGCGAAATATGTGGGATAATGGCTTGTAAATACGGTTATTGCGTCTTGCGGTAACAAAACATCATTTTTAAGGGGGACTTCTTTTGAAGAAAGAGCTCGCAAAACAGTACGATCCCAAAGATGTTGAAGATCGTATATATAAATCGTGGCTTGACGGCAAGTATTTCCACGCTAAGTGTGAAGAAGGCAAGCCCACTTACACCATCGTTATTCCGCCACCGAACATCACCGGTCAACTTCACATGGGTCATGCGCTCGACAACACCTTGCAGGATATTCTTATCCGCTGGAAAAGAATGTCGGGTTATGACACACTTTGGCTTCCCGGCACCGACCACGCTTCAATCGCTACCGAGGCGAAAATCGTTGAAGCAATGCGTTCGGAAGGTCTCACTAAAGAGGATCTCGGCCGTGACGCTTTCCTTGAACGTGCGTGGGATTGGAAGGCAAAATACGGTGGCAGAATCGTTGAACAGTTGAAAAAATTAGGTTCTTCGTGCGATTGGGACAGAGAACGCTTTACTCTCGATGAGGGTTGCAACAAAGCGGTTAACACGGTTTTCAAAAAACTTTACGACAAAGGTTTGATTTACCGTGGCGAAAGAATAATCAACTGGTGTCCGCATTGCCTTACATCTATTTCCGATGCCGAGGTTGAGTATGAGGAGCAGGCGGGTCATTTTTGGCATCTTCGTTATCCTTTTAAAGACGGTTCGGGTTATTTGGAACTTGCAACCACACGTCCCGAAACGCTCCTCGGTGATACTGCCGTTGCGGTTAACCCAAAAGACGAAAGATATAAAGATTTAGTTGGGAAAATGCTTATTCTTCCCATAGTACACCGTGAAATTCCCGTTATTGCCGACGATTATGTCGAAATGGATTTCGGTACGGGTGTTGTTAAAATCACGCCCGCTCACGACCCCAACGACTTTGAAGTCGGTTTAAGGCACAACCTTGAGGTTCTCACTTGCCTTACCGATGATGCGAAAATTACAGACGATTATCCCAAATACGCCGGTATGGATAGGTACGAAGCGAGAAAAACTATCGTCAAAGACCTTGAAGAAGAAGGCGCTCTTGTTAAAATCGAAGATTACAGTCATAATGTCGGCACTTGTTACCGTTGCGGAACTACCGTTGAACCCCGTGTTTCAAAACAGTGGTTCGTTAAAATGAAACCGCTTGCCGGCCCCGCTATTGATGCTGTTAAAAACGGCGAAACAAAATTCGTTCCCCGCCGTTTTGAAAAAGTTTATTTCCATTGGCTTGAAAATATCCGTGATTGGTGTATATCCCGTCAACTTTGGTGGGGTCACCGCATACCCGCATGGTATTGTGAAGATTGCGGTGAAATTACCGTAGGTGTTACCGCACCCACCGAATGTTCAAAGTGTGGCAGTTCAAATCTCCGCCAAGACGAGGACACACTCGACACATGGTTCAGTTCGGCACTCTGGCCTTTCTCAACTCTCGGTTGGCCCGATGAAGATTCGGCTGATTATAAGCATTATTATCCCACAAACACACTTGTTACCGGCTACGACATTATTCCTTTCTGGGTTATGAGAATGATGTTTTCGGGTATTGAGCAAACGGGTCAGGTTCCGTTTGATACTGTCCTTATTCACGGTCTTGTTCGTGATGCACAGGGCAGAAAAATGTCAAAATCTCTCGGTAACGGCATTGACCCCCTTGAAATTATCGACCAATACGGTGCGGATGCTTTGAGATTTTCTCTCGCAACGGGCAACAGCCCCGGAAACGATATGCGTTTCTTACCCGAAAAAATCGAAGCGAGCCGTAACTTTGCCAACAAACTTTGGAATGCAAACCGTTTCATCTTGATGAATCTTGATGATGACGAGCCCGCACCCCACATACCCGAAAATCTCGCTACCGAAGATAAATGGATTCTCAGCCGTTTCAACACTCTTGTTAAAATGGTTCAAAATTCGCTTGAAAATTACGAACTCGGTATTGCGGTTCAAAATCTTTACGATTTCATTTGGGATGTGTTCTGCGATTGGTATATCGAAATTGCGAAAATCCGTCTTAACGGCGACGACGAAGAAGGCAAAAAGACCGCAAAAGCAGTCCTCGTTTACGTAATGAGCAATACACTCAAACTTCTTCATCCCTTTATGCCGTTCATTACCGAGGAAATTTGGCAGGCACTTCCGCATGAAGGCGAAAGCATTATGATTTCCGAATGGTGCAAATATGACGAAGCACTCGATTTCCCGTCGGAAGAAGCGACAATGGAACGTGTTATGTCCGCAATTAAAGCGGTTCGTAACCGTCGCGGTGAAATGAATGTTCCTCCTTCAAAAAAGGCGAAACTTTATATTGCCACAAAATATGTTGAGGAATTTACAAACGGAAGCAACTTTATGAAACGTCTTGCTTACGCTTCCGAAGTCGAAATCGGCGATTCGTTCGAAATCGAAGGCTCTGTTTGTGTAATAACGGAATCGGCTAAAATCTTTATCCCTCTTAACGAACTTGTTGATTTCGAAGCCGAACGCAAGAGATTGCAAAAGGAACTCGACACCGCCGAGAAAGATCTTCAATTTGTCGAAAACAAGTTGAATAATCCCGGATTTATGGCTAAAGCACCCGAAAAGGTTATAGCCGTACAGCGTGAGGCTCAAGAAAAACATAAAGCGAAAATAGCAATGCTTAAAGAAAGTCTTGAAAAACTCAAATGATTTATACTGAAGCGGTAGATTACATTCATTCATTATTGAAGTTCGGTGTCCGTCCCGGTCTTTCCGGGATGGATGCCTTGCTCTGTTTTTTGGGTAACCCCCACAAAAATTTAAAATATGTTCACGTTGCGGGAACAAACGGCAAAGGTTCGGTTTCAACAGCCGTTTCCGAGGTGCTTACCGATGCCGGTTACAAGGTCGGTCTTTACACTTCGCCGTATGTTATGCATTTTCTTGAAAGAATCCGTTTTTGCGGTGAACCCGTTGATGAATCGCTTTTTGCGGAATGCGTCGAAAAAGTGAAAAACGGTGTTTTGCATCTTAACGGCGAGGGAACGGTTATTACCGAATTTGAGGCGTTGACCGCCGCCGCATTTTTGTGCTGTAAAGCGCTTAACTGCGATGTTGTTGTGCTTGAAGTCGGTTTGGGCGGAAGGCTCGATGCAACAAACGTTATCGACACTCCGCTTGCCAACGTCATAACTTCGCTGTCACTCGACCATACCGCAATACTCGGTGATACAATCGAAAAAATCGCTTACGAAAAATGCGGTACAATTAAAGAAAACGGCAATGTTATCAGTTCGTTCGGTCAGCCCGAAAACGCACTTGATGTTATAAGAAAAACAGCGGAAAGTAAAAACTGTTCTTTTGCGGTACCCGACGAAAGCCGATTGGAAATATTAAAGAGTGATGTTTTCGGTACGGATTTTATTTACAAAAACGAAAAATACAGCGTTTCTATGCCGGGGCTTCATCAAGTTAAAAATATGACTGCGGTAATCGAATGTTGCGATGTTTTAAAAAATACTTTCAACATAACTTCCGACAACATAAAAAACGGAATATCCGCATCACGTCTTCCGGCAAGGGTAGAGGTCATTTCGAAAAAACCGTTGATAATTCTTGACGGAGGTCATAACGAAGACGGTGCAAAAGCGTTTTTCGAAACGCTCAAACCGACACTTAAAGGTAAAAACAAAGTCTATGTTCTTGCGGGAATGATGGCGGATAAAGCGGTTGAAACTTCGCTCCGAAATTTGATGAAAACAGCCGACTGTTTTGTGTGCGTAACGCCCGAAAATCCACGTGCCGTGAAAGCGGCGGAACTCTCGAAAATTGCCGAAAAATACTGTGCGGACACGGTTTCTTTTGACTCGCCGATTTCGGCGGTTGATTATATTCTCGAAAAACTGACATCCGACGACGTTTTTTGTGCGGTCGGTTCTTTGTATCTTGCCGGTGAAATACGTGAATATTTAATTGAAAAAACCAAGAATTTCTGTTGATTATAAAAAGTTAAAATGATAAAATATAATAAATGAAAAACATCTGACACGGAAAGGGTGAGTGCTTTGGTAAAATATGATGCTTTCGCAGGCGGTATTGAACTCGGCGGTTTGAGGAATATGCTTGAAATTAAAATTCTCATCTGCTATATCTTAAAGTCTGTAAAAACACCCATGAAACGTACACAAATTTGCGATTCACTTCAAAAAACGGGCTTGGTAAATTTCTTCGATGCGAACTCCGCCATTGACGAACTTTTAAAAAACGAAACAATATCCGAACAGGAGTATGCCGGTGAAACTCATTTGATCGTTTCAAAAACAGGCGGTGACAGTGCGCTTGAACTCGAAAACACCCTTTTACCGGGTGTTCGTGACAGAGCGGTCAAAACGGCTCTCGGTATCGTTTCACGTGCCCGTTCGGAACGTGAAAACAATGTTCGTATCGAAAAGGTCGATAACGGCTGTAACGTAACATTCGAAATTCAAAGTTTGGGCGAAACAATGCTCTCGCTCACCTTGAACGTCGCCGACGTTTTGCAGGCGGAACAGTTAAAAGACGGCTTCCTTGACGATCCAGGTGCGCTGTATTCCGATATCATCGACAGATTGACCGGCGAAAAATAAGCGGAAAACGTCGAAAAATACAATACACTGTTTTGAGAATTCGTTTTTTACGGATTCTCTTTTTTTGTACCGATTTTCCGTTTTTTCGTTTAAACTGCGATTTTGTGTGAATAATATTCAAGCAGGTTAAAACGGGAAGTGAATAAATGGATAATGTGATACTCAAAATGACCGATATAAACAAAAGTTTTTCCGGTGTAAAGGCTTTGAAGGGTGTATCGTTGGAACTTCGTGCGGGTGAGGTGCATGCGTTGATGGGCGAAAACGGTGCGGGAAAATCCACTCTTATGAAAATACTTACGGGTATTTATGAAAAAGACAGCGGTGAGATTGAAGTTTTCGGCGAAAAAGTTGAGTTTCAAAATGTTAAAGAATCTCAGGAAAAAGGTATTGCGATAATTCATCAGGAATTGAATATGATGAAAGATTTGACCGTTGCGCAAAATATATTTATCGGCAGAGAGTATATGAAATTCGGCGCTTTCATCGATGACCGAAAAATGGACAGCGAAGCAAAGAAACTTCTCGACTATGTCGGTGTCAAGATATCTCCCGATAAAAAATTGGGCGACCTGACCGTCGGTAAGCAACAAATGGTTGAAATAGCAAAGGCGATATCGCATAATTCGAAACTTTTGATTCTCGACGAGCCGACCGCCGCACTCACGTCTGTTGAAGTTGACGACCTTTTCAGGATAATGAACGAACTCAAGCGAAAAGGAATCGGAATGATTTATATTTCTCACAGGATGGATGAAATAAAACGGATATCCGACAGGGTGACGGTTATGCGTGACGGTGAATACATCGGAACCGTAAATACACACGAAACCGACAACGAAGAAATTGTCAGAATGATGGTCGGCAGGGTGATTTTGGGAAAAATCAAGAGCAAAAGCGAATGCCCCGAAGATGCGCCCGTTGTGTTGGAAGTGAAAAATCTTAACGTGGGCGAAACGGTTAAAAATGTCAGTTTTTCGCTTAAAAAAGGCGAAATACTCGGTTTTTCGGGGCTTATGGGTGCAGGCAGAACAGAAGTTGCACGGGCACTTTTCGGTGCCGACAAAAAAGACAGCGGCGAAATAATAATAAAAGGGAAATCCGTAAATATAGAATCGCCCGAACAGGCTGTTTCGGCGGGGATTTGTTACATTTCCGAAGATCGTAAAAGATTCGGTTTGTTGCTTGATAAATCGGTAACCGAAAATTCCGTTCTCGCAAGTGTGCCGAAATTTACGAAATACGGTTTTATCGATGATGTTTCGGCTGAAAAAGAGGCGAAAGCCGTCAACGGCAAACTTCGTACAAAAACGCCGTCGATGTCACAGATACTGAGAAATCTTTCGGGAGGTAATCAGCAAAAAGTTGTTGTGGCAAGGTGGCTGATTAAAGATGCCGATATTTTTATATTCGACGAACCGACGAGAGGTATTGATATCGGTGCGAAAAGCGAAATGTACGAATTGATGGATGAACTTGCAAAAAAAGGTAAATCTATCATAATGATTTCTTCCGAACTTGCCGAAATACAGAGATGCTCCGACAGGGTAATAGTGATGTGCGAGGGCAGAAAAACCGCCGAACTTCCGATTGAAGATGCAACGCAGGAAAACATAATGAAATACGCAATGGCACGTAAGGAGTGATAATTTGAAAAACACTACGGAACTTTCCGGTAAAATAAAACACGGACTTTTTGAAAAAAGCAAGCAGAATTTTATTATCGTCGCAGCACTTGCGGTGCTTGTGCTTCTCTTTTATATTCTTAATCCGAATTTTTTGAACGAATACAACATTATCAGCATGGCGCAGTCGCTCGCACCCTATGCCGTATTGGGGCTCGGTGTAACCTTCGCAATTGCAACGGGCGGAATCGACCTTTCGATAGGTACTGTGTGTATAGCATCGTCGGTGGTTGCGGGTAAACTTTACACCGACGGCATTATACCGCTTTGGGGAACGATCCCCGTGATGATTGCCATAGGCGGTATCTTCGGCGTCATAAACGGTGTGCTTATAGCAAAACTCAAACTTCCCGCTTTTATCGCAACGCTCGGCACGATGATGGTTTCGAGGGGGCTTTCGGCGATCATCGTTAACGCACCGAACGTTTTTTATCCCACGGGCACGTGGTTTAACCGACTTTTTTCGAATTACAACGGCTTTCCGTCGGGCGTTTTGTGGGTTTTGGGCTTCACGGTTGTTTGTATGTATATTATGTATAAAAACAAAATCGGCAGATACATTCTGTCTATCGGCTCAAACGAAGAAGCAACTCGTCTTTCCGGAATAGATACGGATAAGTATAAAATAATTGCCTATGTGCTTACGGGACTCGGTGCGGGTATCGCGGCGGTTTTTTGGTCATCGTCGTTTGTTACGGTAGCCTCGGCAACGGGTTCGGGTATGGAACTTGATGCGATTGCCGGTGTATATATCGGCGGAACTTCGGCTGCGGGCGGTGTTGCTTCGGTCGGCGGTTCCGTTATCGGTGCGGCAATGCTTGTTGTTATTCGGTCGGGGCTTAATTTTGTACTCGCAAAATACAATGTCAGCGTCAATTCAACGTATGTAACCTACGTTTTGACAGGCGTTATCGTTGTGTTTTCCGTTTTAATAGATATTCTCAAAAACAAAAAGAAAAAATAATCGGGAGGCAAAAATGAAATTTAAAAAATCAGTCGCACTTTTATTAGCCGCAATATTGACGTTAACCGTGTTGACCGCTTGCGGTAACGACGACAAAAACAATTTAACCACAGAGGGCGATAACTCACCGAACGCAAACGGCGGTAACAAAACGATCGCCGTTGTCGCAAAAGGTGAATCACATGCGTTTTGGCAAGCGGTAAAAAGCGGTGCGGAAGCGGCCGCAAAAAAATACGGGTATTCAATAACGTTCCGTGGGCCGTCATCCGAAAGTTCGTCGGATTTGCCGTCACAAAAAGAAATGGTACAGACCGCTCTTTCAAACAATGTTTCGGGTCTTGTAATCGCAACAATAGGTGAGGGCTTTGCCGATATGCTCACACAGGCATACGACAAAAAAATCCCCGTTGTGCAGTTCGACAGCGGAGTTTGGGAAGCGGATATAAAAACACTTGAATCGCAAAACAAAAATCCGATTGTTTCATCGGTTTCAACTTCAAACGAAAAAGCGGCAGCGCTCGATGCGGAAAACTTTTTCGGTCAAATTAAAAGTGATATCGAAAATTCAAAAGACACTTACGTCGTCGGTGTCATTCAGCACGACGAAACGCAAACGGGTATCGACAGAACAAACGGATTTATCAATAAGTTCAAAGAACTTGCGGATTCCGACGAAAAAACAAAAGGGAAATACAGAATCGAAAAAGAAGTTAAGCCCGGTGATGCGAACAACGCCTATATCGATGCGCTGAATGCCTTGGTCGAAAAGAAAGCAAAAGCGATTTTTATGTCTAACGAGGGCGTTGTAAAACAGGTGAGCGATGCGATAGCGTCAAACGCCGGAAAATATGACGGAATCGTATTTTGCGGTTTCGATGCGGGCACCAAGCAAATTCAATGGATAAAAAACGGCGAGTCAAAGTCAAAACTTATAGGCTCGGTGGCACAGGATTCATACAGCATAGGTTACAATGCGGTTGAACAGTGCGTGTTTGCCATTGAAGGTAAAGATGTTAAAACAAACGTCGATATCGAAGGTCAATGGTATGACAGTTCGAATATAGATAAAATGATGCAGGAAAACATTGTCTACGAGGGTTAATATTAAGAACAAACAAGGGTCTTACAGGCACAAACGCTTGCAAGACCCTTGCTGAATAAAGGTTCGTTATTTATTACCGCAACCGCAACTGCCACCGGGATTGTAAGAGTTGTTGCAATCGTTGTTTCGGTCGGAATAGTTGGGCGGGAAAAATTCGTCAATGGGAAAACTGATGCGTTTGAAAGTGTCGCACGGGTCTTCCGTGTCGCAACAGCATTCTTTTGTTGGTACGCAAAAATCGTATGCGGGAATAAGCATTTGAACATCACGTTCGAGTTGCACAATTGTGAAAACGCCGAGCGTTACTTTTACGGCTTTTTCGCCGTAGTTACCGAAGTTGCCCTCAAAACAGCGACAGATGTTGCGTGGGAGTGAGTCGCAACAGTCACCCATTGTGTTGCAACAGTCACAAATTCTGCAAATTTGCGCATCGAGGATAATCGGGTCGACACATTGAACTTTCGCTTTCGGATTGGTGTTTGAAACGGGGTTTTGTTCATCGATGCCGTCGCTTACATAGTTGGATGTAAAGATCTTAACATTTCCGTCGCTGCCGTAAAGAATGCACTTTTTACCGAATGTAACAAGACCCTCGATCGTCGAAGGCGGTGCGGTGGGGCAGGTGAGTGCATCCAATGTGACTTTTGCGAAGAATGTAAGATCAACCGAATAACAACCGTGGTTGAAGGGTACTTTTTCAACTTCTACGATGCAGTTAAGTATTTGTGCCGATCTCGGTCGTACAATCGAGGATGCCTCTAAAATGTGTTGGTTACAGTCGGTGAGGTAAACTCTCAAATCCGTAAGGCAGTCTTTGTCGGCACAGGAGTCATACACACGGTTGGTGTCAACGCAAATCGCTTCTTTTACGTGATGAAGATCGGGTGCGGGGAACGTTTTTTTGTCGGACATATTCTTTCCTCCTGATTATGGTTTTGAAGCAAACAAAACGTGTCAAACAGTAAGATTGTTAAACTTCATTACATAATATGAAGGAAAATTTACGCTGTTACAGTTTTATTCGAAATAATCGCCCAAATCGAACGGTGGAACGTATTCTTCCGAGGCAGAGGACAGTTCCTGTATGAAACCGTTTTCGATTCCCGAATCGAAAAGATAATCGGATATTTCGTTGTATTCTTCTTCGGTCAAACGTCGGTTGAGATGTTCGGAGTCACCGTCACCGACAGGCGTAAATTGACTCATAAGGCTGAAAAGAACTTCGTCGTTTTTGAAGTTGTTTTTTACCCAGTCAATAACACGCTTGCTGTTTTCGATTTCACCCGGTAAAACCAAATGCCTTATTATTACACCGTGTTTCATTATGCCATCACCGTCAAATACGGGGTTTCCGACCTGCCGATACATTTCTTTCACGGCGGCGGAAGTGATTTCGAAATAATTGTCGGCGTTTGAAAACCTCTTTGCGAGGCTGTTGTCGGCATATTTGAAATCGGGCAGATAAATATCTATTTTGCCGTCGAGCATTTTTAAAGAATCAACGTCTTCATAGCCCGAAGTGTTGTAAACGACGGGTACGGGGAGAGGGGGATTTAACGATTCGGAAACAGCCCTCAAAAAATGTGTAGCCGTTACAAGGTTTATGTTGTGAGCCCCTTGTGAAATCAAATCTTTGTATATTTCCCTCAGTTCCTCAACGGTGATTTCTTTGCCGAAATTCCCGCGGCTGATTTTTTTGTTTTGACAAAACTCACATTGCAAATTACATCCCGAAAAAAACACCGTTCCGCTGCCGTTTGTTCCGCTTATCGGCGGTTCTTCCCACATATGCAAAGATGCTCTTGCGATTACGGGGTTTTCACCCATACGGCAAAAGCCCTTACCTTTTGGGGTAAGAGCCTCTCTTTTTGCGTTGCATTTTCGGGGACAGTCGTTACAGATATACATTATTATGATACCTTTTCGAGATAGTTAAACGAAATCCAGCCGTTTTTGTCTTCGTGTTTAACATAGCCCCAGTCACCGTAAACGGCAAGAATCTCAACTTCTTCGCCTTTGGGGATTTCGCCGTTGCGTTCGGCATCCTGTTCGGGCTTTGTTCTTATACCGAGAGGATCGTTTTGGGTGGCGATTTTGTATTTACCCGAAGTGTGTTTTGCGGTTTCGTCGGAAGCGGAAACAAATTCGAGGTATTTTGAGGATACCCAACCGCTTACGCCGTCGTATTTTACATAGCCCCAATCACCGTAAAACGCAAGGACTTCGATTTCGGTGCCTTTGGGAATTTCGCCGACTCTTTGTGCGTTTTGTTCCGCTTCGATTCTTATTCCGAGCGGATCGTCTTTAGTTGCGACTTTGTATTTTCCGCTTTTGTTTTCGCCTGCACTCGGTGTGGGTTCGGTGCTTTGCGGTGCGGTTGTGCCGGCACCGGTGCCTGAAACGGGAACGTTTGCGGTGATGTCGGAAACGGTGTTTGTGTCGGAAACGGATTCGGACTGTTGCGGTTTATCGGCGGAGGTTTTTTCGTAAATTACCGAAACACAAGTGATGATAACGGCAACCGCAATAAGGATTGCGGAAATAATCAAAAGTGTTTTATTTTTATCTTTAGTTTTAGCCATGTTGATTCCTGCCTTTCTCTTTTGCAACAATTATACCAACAAACACCGTTAAAATCAATAAGTTTTTAACGTAAGATGTGTAACAAATGATTGAAATTCGGGGGTACCGCAATCTGTAGGCGGACATATTAACAATATGTAAAAAATACCGCATAAGGTGTTGATATTTTGTACCGTTATATGGTATAATATCTTGAAAAATTATTGTTGCGATTTAGGACGGTGTGCGTGTGGTTATTTTCGGTATAGATCCCGGATATGCGATAATCGGTTGCGGTATCGTGAAGTATGAACGAAGTGATTTTTCGCTTTTGGGCTACGGTGCGGTCACTACCGATAAAGATATGCCTTTTAACAAACGTCTTGAAAAGATATACAACGATTTAACCGAACTTTTGAAAAAATTTAAGCCGGATGCCGTCAGCATCGAACGACTGTATTTCAACACGAACCAAAAAACCGCCATTGATGTTGCTCAGGCAAGGGGCGTAATCGTTCTTGCGGTTGAACAGGCGGGTGTTCCGTTGTATGAATATACACCTTTGCAGGTTAAACAAAGCATAGTCGGTTACGGCAGGGCGGAGAAAATACAGGTTCAGGAAATGACAAAGATGTTTTTGCATCTTGATAAAATTCCGAAACCCGACGATGCCGCCGACGCTCTTGCCCTTGCGATTTGCCACGGGCATTCAAGCGGTTCTGTTTTAAATCTCAACGGGAGGGTTTGACGATGTTTTACAGCCTTACGGGCAAACTCATACATAAAGATGCACAAACACTTGCGATTTCGTGTGGCGGTGTGGCTTTTAAATGCTTTACAACACGTAACACTTTATCGTCGTTGCAGTCGAAAATCGACGGCGATGTTACCGTGTTTACACATTTGAACGTGCGTGAAGATGCACTCGATTTGTTCGGGTTTTCAACCGAGAATGAACTTGAAGCGTTCAAACTGCTTATAGGTGTTTCGGGTGTCGGGCCGAAAGCGGCGCTTGCGATACTTTCGGAACTTTCTCCCGATAATTTTGCCGTTGCGGTTGCATCGGGTGACTCCAAAGCCATTACCTCGGCAAACGGTGTCGGGCCGAAACTCGCACAGCGTATTATTATGGAACTTAAAGACAAAATCACCTCCGTTTCATTTGTGTCCGAAGAAAATATCGCAGTTTCGAATGCGGTTGCTTCCGCAAACAGCATTTCCAACACCTCCGAGGCGATTGCCGCGCTCACCGCACTTGGGTATTCACAAACCGAGGCGTCTGTTGCTGTCAGCAAACTTTCGCCCGAACTTTCGGTTGAAGAACTGATTAAGGGTGCGTTGAAAAATATGACATTGAGATTCTGAAGTATAAAGGAGGAACAGTATGGATGATTTTTTCATAGCGGATGAAGAACGTGTTATTGCTCCCGAATATATTTCGGATGACAGCGATATCGAAACCTCACTCAGACCGCATGCTTTAGATGAATATGTCGGTCAGGAAAAGGTTAAGGAAAACTTAAAAATCTATATAGAGGCGGCTAAAAAAAGGCATGAATCTTTAGACCACGTTTTGCTTTACGGGCCGCCCGGCTTGGGCAAAACAACGCTTGCCGGTATCGTTGCCAATGAAATGGGTGTTCAAATTCGTGTAACATCGGGGCCCGCAATCGAAAAACCCGGTGATCTTGCGGCGCTTCTTACGGGGCTTAACGACGGAGATATCCTTTTTATCGACGAAATTCACCGCCTTTCAAGAAGCATTGAGGAAGTCCTTTACCCCGCAATGGAGGATTTCGCTTTGGATATAATCATCGGCAAAGGCCCGTCGGCACGTTCGATTCGCCTTGACTTAAAAAAATTCACGCTTATCGGCGCCACGACCCGTGCGGGTCAACTGTCGGCACCTTTGCGAGACAGGTTCGGTGTTATTTTAAGGCTTGAACTTTATTCGCCCGAAGAACTTTCGAGAATCGTTCGGCGAAGTGCAAGCATTTTAAACATCGAAACAGAAAAAGACGGTGCGTTGGAAATCGCCTCACGCTCACGGGGGACACCGCGTATCGCCAACCGCCTTTTGAAACGTGCCCGTGATTATGCCGAAGTTAAAGGCAACGGCGTAATTGATGTTGAAAACGCAAAAAAAGCGTTGGAACGTATGGAAATCGACGAATTGGGTCTTGACCTTGTCGACAGGAACCTTTTACGTGCGATGATTGAAAATTATAACGGAGGTCCGGTGGGTCTTGACACAATAGCGGCACTCATCGGTGAAGAATCCGTTACAATAGAAGACGTTTACGAACCTTACCTTATGCAACTCGGTTTTATAATGCGTACACCGAGAGGCAGAAAGGTTACGCCGGCGGGGTATCGGCATTTGGGTGTCAATCCCGTTTCCGACGATGTGCAGGAAACTTTTGAATCTTATTGATTTTTATTATTTTTAGGAGTGATTGAATATGGGTAGACTTTTCGGTACAGACGGAGCCAGAGGCGTTGCCAACTCCGAATTAACTTGTGAACTTGCAATGAAAATAGGCAGAGCGGCGGCAATGGTGCTTACACAACACACAAACAAACGCCCGAAAGTGCTTATCGGCATGGATACACGTGCATCTTCTCAGATGCTTGAATCGGCTATTTCCGCGGGGCTTTGCTCAGTCGGTGCGGATGTAATGCTTTTGGGCGAAATTCCCACCCCTGCAGTTGCGTATCTTGTAAAAAAATACGAGTACGATGCCGCTGTTATGATTTCCGCCTCTCACAATCCGTGTGAATATAACGGAATTAAAATTTTCCAAGGTACGGGCTATAAACTTCCCGATGCGCTTGAGGAAGAAATAGAGAGCATCATTCTCGATAAAACACAGATCCCGCCCGTAAAAGTCGGCGGTGAAGTCGGCAGAATCACTCGTTCGAGAACTTCTATTATCGATTACGTAAACTATCTTACCGGAATTGCCGAAGATGATTTGAACGAGTACGGTTTCCGTGATTTTGACGGTCTTAAAATTGCAGTCGACTGTGCAAACGGCGCTTCATCCGTTACCGCACCCAGAATTTTTATGAATCTTTGTAACGACTGTTTCTTTATGGCATCGCATCCGAACGGCACAAACATCAACGAAAAATGCGGTTCGACACACCTTGAAATGTTGCAGGATTTCGTTGTAAGAAACAATTGCGACGTCGGTCTTGCGTTTGACGGTGACGCCGACCGTTTCCTTGCCGTTGATGAAAAGGGCAATGTTGTTGACGGTGACAAACTTATCGCTGTTTTCGCAAAACATATGAAAAGCAAGGGCAAACTTAAAAACAATGCCGCTGTAGTTACAGTAATGAGTAATATGGGATTCTTCAAATTCTGCGAAGAAAACGATATTCATTGCGAAAAAACAAAAGTCGGCGACCGCTATGTTCTTGAAAATATGCTCGAAAACGATTACATCATCGGCGGTGAACAGTCCGGACATATAATTTTCCACGAATTTGCAACAACCGGTGACGGCGAACTTTCGGCACTCAAACTTCTTTGCGTTATGAAGGAAACAGGCAAAAAACTTTCGGAACTTGCCGATGCTATGGAAGTATTCCCGCAGGTTCTTGTTAATGTTCGTGTTTCGGATTTCGGCAAAGCAAGATTCCCCAGAGATGAAGAAATCAAAAACGCTATTGCCGCGGCTGAAAAAGAACTCGGTGACGACGGCAGAGTCCTTGTCAGAGTTTCGGGTACGGAACCGCTTGTAAGGGTTATGCTTGAAGGTAAAGATAAAGAAAAAATCAACGTGCTTGCACAAGAAATCGCACAGGTTGTCAAGGAGAGGTTACTTTAATGCGGGTTTCCGACGGGTGGAAAGATTACGAACTTATTGACTGTTCCGACGGCGAACGGTTAGAGCGGTGGGGCGATATTTTTCTTATAAGACCCGACCCACAGGCACTTTGGAATACAAACCGCAACAATGCTCTTTGGAAAAATGCCCACGCACGGTATGTCCGTTCGAATCAAGGCGGCGGTGCGTGGCAGTTCTTCAAAAAGATACCCGAAGTGTGGCAAATAGCATATAAAGATTTGCGTTTTAATTTGAAACCGATGGGCTTTAAACATACGGGTGTTTTCACCGAACAGGCATGTAACTGGGATCTTGTTGCGGATATCATCGAAAAAAGCAAAAGGAAAGATGTTAAAGTCCTCAATCTTTTTGCATACACGGGTGCGGCAACGGTCAGTGCGCTTAAAAGCGGTGCTTCCGTAGTCCACGTTGACGCATCAAAAGGTATGGTGCAGTGGGCAAAAGAAAACGCCGTTTCGACAGGAGTTGCCGACAAAAACGTTCGGTGGATTGTCGATGACTGCATGAAATTCGTCGCACGTGAAATTCGTCGAGGTAATAAATACGATATTATTATTATGGATCCGCCGTCATACGGCAGGGGCCCCGGCGGTGAAGTTTGGAAACTCGAAAATGAAATATACGGTTTCGTTGACTGTTGCAAAGAACTTTTGACCGATAACTCGTTGGCTGTTTTAATCAATTCATACACTGCGGGCGTTTCGCCGGCTGTTATGAGTTATATTCTCAATTCCACCGTTGCAAAACGTTTCGGTGGCAGAGCCGAAGCCGACGAAATCGGCTTGCCGGTAACACAAAGCGGTCTTGTTCTTCCGTGCGGTTCGACGGCTGTTTGGACAAAATAAAATGAAAAAAATAATTGAGTTGAAAAACGTCGGTTTTCGCTATTCCGATGAAGAAACCGATGTAATAAAAAATCTCAGTCTTGATTTTTTCGAGGGTCAGTTTACTTGTGTTCTCGGTCACAACGGCTCCGGAAAATCAACACTCGCAAAACTAATAAACGCTCTTATCGTGCCGACACGGGGCGAAGTCATATCATACGGTTGCAATACCGCCGATGAATCGAAAGAAATCGAAATCAGGCGGAATATCGGTATGGTGTTTCAAAATCCCGACAACCAAATCGTTGCGACAGTCGTTGAAGACGATGTTGCTTTCGGGCCCGAAAATCTCGGTATCCCACGTGAGGAAATTCGCAAAAGGGTAGACGAAGCGCTTAAACTCGTCGATATGTACGAATACCGCAAACATGAACCGCACCGTCTTTCCGGCGGTCAAAAACAGCGTGTTGCGATTGCGGGTGTCATAGCGATGAAAACGGGTTGCATTGTGTTGGATGAGCCCACTGCGATGCTTGACCCAAAAGGCAGGCGTGAAGTTATGAGCGCACTGTTAAAATTAAAAAACGATTTGGGTATTTCGATAATACTTGTTACGCATTTTATGGACGAAGCGGTAAACGCCGACAGGGTTATTGTTATGAATGACGGTGAAGTTTGTCTTGACGGCACACCGTCGGATGTGTTCACAAATGCACAACTTTTGAAGTCGATAGGTCTTTGTGTGCCGAAGCCGTTGGAACTTGCAACGGAACTGAGGAAAGCCGGTGTTGATATCGGCGGAACACCTTTAACGGCAAAAGACTTTGTGGATGAATATCGGCAATTTATTAAAAACAGAGGTTAAAAAGATGTCCGTTCTTTCGGTAAAAAACTTAATATACGGATATTCCAAGGGAACGCCTTTTGAAAAAGGCGCTCTCAAAGGGGTTTCGGTTGATTTCCGAAAAGGCGAGATCGTTGCCGTCATCGGGCATACCGGTTCCGGTAAAAGCACACTTTTGCAACATCTTAACGGCCTGCTGAAACCGGATTCGGGCGAAGTCCTTTTCAAAGGAAAAAGCATTTACGAATCGAAAAAGTCGCTTCGGGATTGTCGCTTCAATGTCGGTCTTTGCTTTCAGTACCCCGAACAGCAACTGTTCGAATCAACCGTCTGTAAGGATATCGCTTTCGGGCCTACAAATATGGGGCTTACGGAGGAAGAAATAAAAAAACGTGTTCTTTCTTCAATTGAATATGTCGGTCTTGGTGAAGAATATCTCAACAAATCACCGTTTGACCTTTCGGGAGGCGAAAAAAGGCGAGTTGCGATTGCGGGTGTAATTTCAATGCAACCCGAAGTTTTGATTCTCGATGAGCCTACGGCGGGTCTTGACCCGTTGGGGAAAAACAATTTGTTGAAACTTATAAAAGACTATAATCAAAAAACGGGCAACACGGTTATTTTCGTATCCCATAATATGGATGATGTCGCTTTGGTTGCCGACAGAGTTATCGTTATGAACGACGGCGAAATCGCCCTTGACGGTACTGTTGACGAGGTTTATTCACAAGGCGAAAAACTTGCCGATTTGGGTCTTGACGTGCCCGAAATAACCTCGGTGTTTATTGAGTTGAAAAAAGCGGGCTTCGATTTAGGCAATACCGAATATACGGTTGAGGGTGCCAAAAACTCAATTTTGAAATCTCTCTCGAAAGGGGGAGCGGTATGATCAAGGATATTACAATAGGTCAGTATTTCCCCGGAAATTCATTTATTCATAAACTCGACGCACGAACGAAGATACTTTTTACGCTTCTTTTTCTTGTGTTTACCGTAATTTGCAAAAACTTTTATTCTTTGGGTCTTATGTGTGTTTTCGGCGTAACTGTTTACCTTTTGTCGAAGATTTCACCGAAAATCATATTGAAAAGTTTAAAGCCGATCGTTCCCATAGTTTTGCTCACAACGGTCTTGCAACTTTATTACATTAAAGACGGCAACTTGCTTTTTGAATGGAAGTTTATAACCGTAACCGATAAAGGCATTTTTACGGCGATTTTTATAGCGATACGTATTTTCATATTGCTTCTGGTAAGTTCGTTGTTAACATATACAACGGCACCTACGGATTTAACCGATGCTATCGAAAAACTTCTGTCACCGCTTAAGGTGTTTAAAATAGAAGTGCATACATTCGCAATGATGATGACAATAGCACTCAGGTTTATTCCCATTCTCGTTGACGAAATCGACAGAATTATGTCGGCGCAAAAAGCACGTGGGGCAGATTTTGAAAACGGCAATATAGTAAAGCGGGTGAAAGCCCTTATCCCGATATTTATTCCGCTTTTTATTTCCGCTTTCAAAAGAGCAATCGAATTAGCCGATGCGATGTATTGCCGATGTTATACCGGCGGCGAGGGCAGAACACGGTTACGTATAATGAAATTCAGTTGGCGTGATGCCGTTTCGGGAGTATTATCTGTTGTTATTTTTTCGGCTATAGTTTTTTTGAATATATATTTTGAACATTTGATTTGATATGAGAAATTTACTTTTTAAGGCATCATTCGAAGGTTCGGCTTTTCACGGTTGGCAACAGCAACAAAACGCCGTGACCGTTCAAGGCGAACTTAAAAAAGCATGGCATTCTTTAACCGGCGAAACGCCTGTTATTACGGGATGTAGCAGAACGGATGCCGGTGTTCACGCAAACGAATATTTTTTCAACGTTAAAACAGAAAGCACGATCCCGTGTGAAAATTTCCCCGTGGCACTGTCCTCGGCGAAACTTTCGGGTGCGATATCCGTCAATTCCTGCAAGGAAGTCCCAATGGATTTCAACGCACGGTTCGATTGTCTGAAAAAAGAATATATCTATGTTTTCGAGAATACAAAAATACCGTCACCGTTTAATTACAGGCGTGTTATGAATTACAAATTCGCAATGGATGTCGATTTGATGAATACGGCATCAAAATATTTTGAGGGCGAACATGATTTTTCCGCTTTTTGCGCTTCGGGTGCCGAAGTTCTTTCGAAAGTCAGAACAATTTACAGTGCCGGAGTCGAGCGTGACGGCGATTTCGTTTTGTTCAAAGTTTGCGGAAACGGTTTTTTATATAATATGGTTCGCATTATGGCGGGTACGCTTTTGTATGTAAATAACGGCAAAATACAGGCAAACGCCATACCCGATATCATTAAAAACAAAGACAGAACCGCAGCGGGGATAACTGTTATTCCGGACGGTCTGTATCTTAACAAAGTATATTTTTCGGGTGAAGAAAATGAAACTTAAATTTACTGAACTGAACAGCGGGTATAAAGGTGAAAAAAATGTTTCACGTTTTTCACCGAAAACACGCAGTAAAGCAATAATTGTCGGCGTTCTTGCGGTGGCATTCGTTTTTGTTTATCTGCTTTCGTCTTTCGGTGTTATTCCGTTGGGTGCGATTCTTGTGCGGGCTAAAACCGCTGTTTCCGGTGACAGCCAAAGGTTCCCGATAACAATAAATACCGAATCCACGCTGAATACCGAAGTGATAGGCGACGGTATACTTGTGCTGACTACCGAAAATGTTACGGTTTATTCGCCGAAAGGCAAAGAAGTGTTTTCGCAACCTCACGTTTTTACGAAACCGGCTGTTTCCGTAAACGGTGACAGGGCTGTTGTTTTCGACCGAGGCGGAAAGGGTTTTATGCTTTTGACCGATAAAAAAATCGTTTTCGAGGGCGATGCCGAAAACACCGTTATATCAGCCGAATACGGCAAGAACGGTTCTTACGCTTTGGGAACACGCTCTAAAAACGCAACAAGCACTCTGACTGTTTATAATAAAAACAACAAATCCGTTTTTCAATGGAACTGTGCCTATGAACATATCGTTTCCATAGCACTTTCGAATAACGGAAAATACATAGGTGTGGCGGTCATCGGTGCCGAAAACGGCGAGATATTCACCACGGTTCAGTATTTCGGCTTGGAATATAAAGAGCCTTTGAATACTCAAAAAATCACATCCGCTTGCGCATTGGATTTAGAGTTTACCTCTTACGGCAAACTGACTCTCATTTCGGACAAAGGCGTGTACACCGTTGACAGAAAATCGGAGAAATATACCGAAACGCTTAAATATTATTCCACCGAGTTCAACTCGTGCGATGTTTCGTCTGACGGGCATTACATCGTTTCGTTGGCAAAATACGGTAGCGAAAATGTTTTTGAAATTTTGCTTTATAAACCGAAAGGCGAATTAAAAACAACGATTTCGGCTGATTTTGAAATAAAAAGTGCGTATATAAGCGACAAATATATTTTTGCTCTTACCGAAAAGAGCGTCATAGTTTATAATTACGGCGGCAAGATCGTTTCCGAGTTTGATTTTAAGGGCGATGCCCATTCATTATTGCCGACCGACGGTTATATCTTTATAGTATCACTTGATAAAATTACAAGGTGTTTCACCTACGGTGAATCAACTGTTGAATTGTGAGGCGAAGTTTATGGAAATTCAAGTTTTTGACCTGGTGCTTGTGGCTATTGCCGTTTTGTCGGTTGTTTTTGCCGCAAAAAAAGGTTTTGCGAAATCGCTTTTGGAAACCGCATCTGTTTTCGTTGCGGGGTTCGCTTCGTATAAATTCTGCGATCCCGTTTCGCAGTTTGTTTATAAAACTTTCTTGAGCGAGATGCCTTATGCGGTGGCATCGGTCGTCGCAAGAATAGTCTCTTTTGCCGTGATGTTTGTTGTTTTCTCGATTCTTTTGAAACTTGCATCGGGGCTGTTATCGTCTGTTCTTAAAAAAATCCCGCTTGTCGGCACCGCAAACAAACTTTTGGGTGGAGTTTTGGGTCTTTTGAAGGCGATAGTTATTATTTATGTTATTTGCACGGTTTGTTATTTGACGGTTATTTCCGACAGTGCCGAAAATTTGAAACCCATCGTTTCAAATTCCGTCATTTATCAGTACATAACGGAGAATAACCCCGTGACAGATTTTATTCAAATTTGAAAGGTTGAAAGATATGAAAGGTTTATTTAAAGGCTGTTGGACAATTCCGAATTTACTGAGTTTTTTGCGGATTGTCATTGTTCCCGTTTTTGCGTATTTCTTTGTAAAAGGTAACGCATGGTTGGTAGTCGCTATGCTCGCTGTTTCGGGTATTTCCGATTTCCTTGACGGCAAAATCGCACGTCGTTTCAATCAAGTCAGCGACTTGGGTAAGGTGCTTGACCCCGTTGCGGATAAACTGACCCAAATCACTCTCGCTGTTTTGCTGTTTTGGTCGTTTAATAAAGCCACCGACGAAACACTTAAAACTTTCAGTTGGATCTTTCTCGTATTCATTATCAAAGAGTTCGTGATGGTCGTGTTCGGCGGATTTATGCTTCTTGTAAATCTTCGTCCGAGTGCCGCCGAAATTTACGGAAAAGTCGCTACTTTCTCATTTTATGTTATAATGATTCTTATAGTTGCGTTCGGTCCGGAAGTCGGTATGTTCAGAGAGATGCTTTTTGAACTTCCTCAACCTCTTATGATGATACTTGTTGTTGTTTCGGCAATACTAACTCTTGTGGCGTTTGTCAGTTATTTGCCCGACACATACCGTCAGTTTAAAGAAAAATATTCAAAGAAATAATCATTGGCTTGGAGAATCAAATGAACAATAAAATGATATGCTGTAAATGTAAAAAAAGGCCTGCGGTGATATTTGTTTCACGTGTTGACGGCGAAAAGACAACGCAGGAGGGTTTTTGCATAAAATGTGCGACCGAGCTCAACATCGGCCCGATAAAACAAATGATGCAGAATATGGGTATCACCGAAGATGACATCGAAAGCGTAAGCGAGCAGTTCGGCGATATTATGGATAATATGGACGATTTCCAACTCGGCGGGGCGGGGACAATGCCCTTCATACAGAATTTGCTCGGCGGTAACCCCACGCCCGCTCAAGGTGACGAAACCGAAGAAGCGGAAACCGAAGAAACGGAAGAATCCGAAGACGACGGCAAAAAAGGAACGGATAAAAAGAAAAAGAAGCGCAAAACAAAGCGTAAGTTTTTGAATTCCTACTGTACCGATTTGACCGCAAAAGCACGTGAGGGGAAAATTGACCGAATCATCGGCAGAGAGACGGAAATTTACCGTGTTACGCAGATTCTTTGCAGAAGAACAAAAAACAATCCGTGCCTTATCGGTGAACCCGGTGTCGGTAAAACCGCCATTGCGGAAGGTCTTGCTCTTAAAATCGCATCCGGAGATGTTCCGGCGAGAATAGCGGATAAAGAAATACATCTTTTGGATCTTACTTCGCTTGTTGCGGGCACTCAGTTCCGAGGTCAGTTTGAAAGCCGTATTAAAGGTTTGGTCGACGAAGTTAAAGAGGAAGGAAACATCATTCTCTTTATCGACGAAGTGCATAACCTTGTCGGCACGGGCGATGCCGAGGGCTCGATGAATGCCGCCAATATTCTCAAACCCGCACTTTCAAGAGGGCAGATACAGGTTATCGGTGCAACGACTTTTAACGAGTACCGCAAACATATTGAAAAAGATGCCGCCTTGGAAAGACGTTTTCAACCCGTAAAAGTCGAGGAACCGTCGGTTTCCGATTGCTATAAAATGCTTTTGGGCATAAAAGAATATTACGAGGATTTCCACAAAGTCAAAATTTCCGATGCTCTTGTTTACAGGGCTGTTACGCTTTCGGAACGTTACATCAACGACAGATTTTTGCCCGATAAAGCAATTGACCTTCTTGATGAGGCTTGCACTTGCGCCAATCTTCGAAATGTAGCCATAAGCGACTATCAAAAATTAACCGCAAAAATCAACGACCTCAACGAAAGAGAAGAAGAACTTCTCGGCGTGACTGAGGGCGACGGCCCCGATTATGAAGCGATTTCTATGCTCAAGGCTGAAAAAATAGCGATTGAAAAAGAAGCCGCCGAGGTCAAAATCAAGGCCGATGACAACGATGTTGCGGAAGAAGACCTTGCAAAGGTAATTAACCTCTGGACGGGAATACCCACTTCCAAAATAATCGAAAACGATATGCGTAAACTTTCAAATCTTGAGTCGAAACTCAAAGCGAGAATAATAGGTCAAGATGAGGCTGTTGAAGTGCTTGCTGCGGCTATAAGGCGAAGCAGAGTCCAAATTTCCGCAGTGCGTAAACCCGCATCGTTTATATTTGTCGGCCCCACGGGTGTCGGTAAAACCGAACTCGTCAAACAACTTGCGAACGAACTTTTCGAAACGCCCGAAACACTCATAAGGCTTGATATGTCCGAGTTTATGGAAAAACACAGCGTTTCGAGGCTCATTGGTTCGCCTCCCGGATATGTCGGTTACGACGAGGCGGGGCAACTCACCGAAAAAGTCAGAAGAAAACCGTATTCGGTAGTGCTTTTTGACGAGATCGAAAAGGCTCACCCCGATGTTCTCAATATATTGCTTCAAATTCTTGATGAAGGCAAAACGAACGATGCACAAGGCAGAACGGTAAGTTTTGAAAACACGGTAATAATTATGACTTCCAATGCGGGCAGTCATGTCAGCGAAAATGTTTTGGGCTTTAACCGTGATAAAAACCAAGCCTCAAAAGATAAAGCGATGAAAGCACTTAAAGAGTTTTTACGCCCCGAATTTTTGGGCAGGGTTGATGAAATCGTCGTGTTTAATACACTCGGCAAAAATGAACTTATCAAGATTGCCGGAATACTTATCGAAGAATTCCGTCAACCGCTTAAAGATAAGGGCATTGAACTTGTCGTGGGTGACGGCGTTTGCGAAATAATTGCCGAAAAGTCTGAAGACGGCGGCAGGGGCGCACGTGATATTCGACGCACCATAAGAAAGAACATTGAAGATGAAGTCGCCAATATCCTTATAGACAATGCGGATTCTGTTGTTAACGAAATTACCGTTTCCGCCGTTGACGGGGAAATTAAAGTCGAATTCAAATGATTTTTACCGACAGAGCAGAGGATGTTCTGTCGGTTTTTAAAAGGGATATTATGAAGAAAATTGTTGTGGGAATACTTGCCCATGTCGATGCCGGAAAAACAACTTTGGCTGAAGCGATGCTTTATAAAGCCGGTGCTATAAGGAAAATAGGTCGTGTCGATAACGGTGATACGACTTTGGATACGCATACCCTTGAAAAAGAACGCGGTATCACGATTTTTGCGGGGCAGTTTGTGTTTAACGTCGGCGATTTTGAAATTACGTTGCTTGACACACCCGGTCATGCCGATTTTTCGGCGGAAACGGAAAGAATGTTGAAAGTGCTTGACTATGCGATTTTGGTCATAAGCGGAACAGACGGTGTTCAGGCTCACACTCAAACATTATGGAAACTTTTAAAAGCGTATCGCATTCCCACATTCATTTTCGTAACAAAAATGGATTTCGCACGGCTGAAAAAAGAAGATATAGTTGATGATTTGAGAAAAATGTGTGGCGAATGTATTGTCGATTTTTCCGAAGACTGTGTTTCAATCCGTGATGAAAACATAGCGGTGTGCGATGAAGCGGTTCTTGAAAAGTATCTTGAAACGGGGAATATTTCGGATGAAGATATAAAAGACCTTGTCGCAAAGGGCGAAACCGTGCCCTGTTATTTCGGTTCGGGGCTTAAAACCGACGGTGTCGGCGAGTTTTTAAAGGGACTTTCGGATTACATAAAACCGAGAGCATACGGTAGTGATTTTTCGGCTAAAGTTTTTAAAATTTCGCACGATTCAAAAGGCGAAAGGCTTACGCATTTAAAAATTACGGGTGGCAGTTTAAAAGTCAAAGAAACCGTTTCTTATGACGGAAAAAACGAAAAAATCAACGGCATACGAGTCTATTGCGGTCAAAAATTTGTGTCGGCAGATGAAATGTCCGCCGGTGGAATTTGTGCCGTTACCGGTCTTAAATCTTTAAAATGCGGTGACGGTTTGGGCGCCGAGCGTTCTTCTTTGCATTCGTATCTTGAGCCTGTAATGAATTACCGTGTGGTTTTGCCGAGCGGTTGCGATGCACAGACGTTTTTACCGAAATTGCGTCAACTTGAAGCGGAAGATCCGCTGTTGCACGTTTCGTGGAATTCATATTTGCAGTCGATTCATGTGTCACTTATGGGCGACATTCAAACCGAAATACTCAAAAGTCTTATAAGCGAGCGATTCAACGTTGATGTTGAAATCGATTCGGGCAAAGTTTTATATAAAGAAACAATCGAAAATACCGTTGAGGGCGTCGGGCATTATGAACCGTTGCGACATTATGCCGAGGTTCATATCATCATCGAACCGTTGCCACGTGGTGAGGGGATAAAAGTTCAGTCAAAGTGCGGTGAAGATTACCTCGACAGGAACTGGCAAAACCTCATACTGATGCATTTGACCGAAAAAGAGCATGCCGGCGTGTTAACCGGCTCACCTTTAACAGATGTCAAAATAACACTCGCCGCCGGCAGAGCTCATTTGAAGCACACCGAGGGTGGTGATTTCCGTCAGGCGTCGTACAGAGCCGTAAGGCAAGGGCTTATGCAAGCGAAATCGGTGCTGTTGGAACCGTACTACAACTTTAGGTTGGAGGTGCCGACAGAGTATATCGGCAGAGCAATAAGCGATATACGGCTTAAAAGCGGAACATTCGATTCTCCGCAAGAGTGCGACGGAATTTCGGTTCTTACGGGAAAGGCACCTGTTATAAATCTTAACAGTTATATGAGCGAAGTTGCCGCTTATACCGGTGGGAAAGGCAGACTTTTTCTTGATGTTTGCGGTTATGACATCTGCCATAATGCCGACGAAGTGATCGAAAGTTTCGGTTACTCGCCCGAAAGCGATTTGGATAATTCTCCCGATTCTGTTTTTTGCTCCCACGGTGCGGGATTCAATGTTAAATGGGATAAAGTTCACGAATATATGCATATAGAGTCTTGTCTTCCGCAAGAAAAAACGCCGTATGAAGTTACTTTAAACAAGCGGAATTTTCATATCGACGACAAAGAACTTGAAGCGATTATGGAGCGTGAATTCGGGAAAGACAAGCATCCGTTTTACAGATACAGCCATAATGTGACACCCGCAAAAAGCGTTCGTTCCGAGTATAAAGAGGTCGAAAGGAAAAAATATATCATAGTTGACGGGTATAATGTTATTTTCGCATGGGACGAACTGAAAAAAATCGCCGATACAGACCTTGAAAACGCACGACTGAAACTTATGGATATTTTGTGTAATTACAGTGCGTTTGTTAAATGCGAAACGGTTCTTGTTTTTGATGCATATAAAGTTGCTGGCAACAAGGGTAAACGCTTTGACTATAATAATATCCGTGTTGTCTATACAAAAGAACGTGAACTCGGTGACAACTATATCGAAAAACTGATATCGCAAATCGGAAAAAACGAAAATGTTCGTGTTGTTACTTCGGATAATCTTATACAACTTTCGGCGGTGAGATTCGGCGTGTTGAGGGTGTCTGCACAGGAGTTTGAAAAAGAAGTTAAGAAAATCGACGGAATAATCGACGAACTTCTTTTGAAAATCAACAGAACCCGCCCGCAAAAAGTAGGCGAACTTGTTGAATTGCTGACCGAAATAGAGTGAAACGCATTTAAAACTGTTGATATGGATTGACATTTGTGATACAATAAGAACACAAAAATTCGAAAAAAGGCGGTTTGTTATGGAATTAACTGTTCTCGGAAAATACGGTCCCTACGGCAAAGCGGGTAACGGTTGTGCAAGCGGTTACCTCGTTTGCAACGGCAACGATTCGATCGTTCTTGATATGGGAAGCGGTACGCTTTCAAAACTTTGTGATGCAATTGACGTAAAAAAAGTAAAACATATATTTATATCCCATTTGCACTATGACCACACAAGCGATCTTTTGGGATTCAGATATTTGCTTGAAGATTTATCGCATACGGTTAACATTTACACGCATTTTGAAGATTCCGATTGGTATAACATACTTTTTGACCACCCGAATTTCAATATTGTTAACATAGATGAAAATACCGTTATCGATATCGGCTCAATGCAACTGAGTTTTTTGCCGATGAAACACACGGTCACTTCTTATGCGATAATAATAAAAGGCGAAAAAACTCTTTGTTATACGGGTGACACGCTTTATAACGAAAACATTTTAAAATGCTTCGATGTAAGCGACTGTGTTCTTGCCGATTGCAGTAAACCCATCGGTTTCACGGGCCCTCATATGACCGTTGAAAACGCAATCGAACTTTCAAAAATGTATCCCGATACACAAATAATCGCAACACATCAGTCGGTTGATTTCGACCCGAAAGACGCACTGAAATCGACTTCGGTAATCAGCGCACAAGAGGGCACGACATATAACATTCAGTAAATATACAAGGAGATATCACAATGAAACATTACGATAGCCTTATAATCGGCCATATCACCAAAGATTACAACATCGACCACCTTAAAAACTTAAACGAAATCTGTGGCGGTGCAGTGCTTTTTTCCTCCGCATCTGCGTTCGCACTCGGTCACAGCGTCGGTGCTGTTACAAAACTTGCCGAGAAAGATAAAGACAGGCTCGACAGTTTTACAATAAACAAAGAGGATGTTTACTGTTCGTTTTCCAAAGACTCAACAACAATGAGAAACGAATATTTCACTCCCGATAAAGAAAAAAGAAACAGCACTTGCCTTTCTTGTGCCGAACCGTTTACAATTGCGGATTTACCGTCTGCCGATGCGGATATTTATCATTTTGCGGGTCTTCTATACGGCGAGTTTCCGAACGAAATGATTATCGAATGCTCAAAAAGGGGAGCGGTCGCACTTGATGTTCAAGCATGTTTAAGACACGCCGATATGAGCAACGGTTCAATGTTTTTTGAAGATTGGGCTGATAAATCCGAGATGTTGCCCTATATAACATACCTTAAAACAGATGCCGCCGAAGCGGAAATTATGACCGGTACCGACGACAGAGAAAAAGCGGCAAAAATACTGTGGGGTTGGGGTGCAAAAGAAGTACTTATCACACATAATACAGAGGTTCTTGTTTACGACGGCGATAAAATGTACACTTGCCCGATAAGAGCAAGGAATCTAAGCGGTCGCACCGGCAGAGGCGACACAACATTTGCCGCATACATAAATGAAAGACTTAACTGCTCTGTTCCCGAAGCGCTTTTACACGCCACCGCAACTGTGTCGCTGAAAATGGAAACTCCCGGCCCGATTAAATCGAGCAAAGCGGATATCGACAACTACATAAAAGAGTTTTATTCCGATTATGAATAATAATTTCACAAAATATATTTAATGATTTATGTTTCCGAGCAGAACATCAAAAAACGCATCCACTTGCCAAGCAGGTGGATGCGTTTTTAAAGGTGATAGGAAAAGAACGCAGAACGGACAAATCAAGAAAAACAAGGTTTTCGGTTTGTTTTTCTTACCCGAAGGTGTACAGAGGTACATCGAGTGGCGAGGTTTGTTCATAGCATAAAACATTAATGCTTCGATATTTCAATCAATTAAGGGGTTCTACAGGTGTTATTCACACCCATAGAACCCCTTGTGTTATACTTTTAGCATCACCTTGTGTTATTTTGTGAGCCTGTAACTTGTCAGATAAACCGTCTTACGGCTTTCGCCTCTGTCAAGAACGTGGAAAACAATGCCGTTTTCATCTTCGGAAACGGTAACGTCTTCGGCTTCAAACTGACGCCCGATGTTTCTTGCGAATACAGTTTCAACAAGTCCGGTTTCCATATCGACCGACAAAATACGCTTTTGGTCGTTTTCTTCGTCGCACGACATATAAAGTTTGCCGTCGTAAAGTTCGGCACCTTGGATTCTGTCAACGGGCTGTGAAAGGGGCAATGTGTCTATGAGCGACATATCGTAAAGGTTGAAAATGTTAATAACTTTTGCATTCGACCATTCAGCCGTGTAAACACAAGAATTCTCAACATCAACGGCGCACCACGGCACACCTTCGATATGCAAGTTTTGAGGAAGTTCGTAATAGATGCCCGTATATTCAAGCGTCTTTGCGTTGTAAAGAACGATGTAGGGGTGGAGGTATGCGGGGCCGTCTTCAACAGCGGCGTAAATATATTTGCCCGAAATCGACAAACCACCGATGTGATTGCAACCTAAATCTTTGAGTTTTTCGGGGATGGCATCACGGTTCATTCTAACCATTTTGCCTGTTTTCATATCGGCTTTGCCGAGCATTTCCTTGCCACTGAAATAAAAGTATTCGCCGTCGTTTGTTATGCCTTGCGTTGTAACATCGGCATCCAAAAGCGTGTATGTAATTTGGCTTATTATTTCCGCTCCGTCGGGGTTCGGCACATTGGTTTCATTTGAGCCGACAATCAAAACAAGAAGTGCGGAAATGACCGCCGTTACCGATCTGAAAAACGACAAAAATCCACTTGGTAAAATCATTCTTATCATCCTTTTCTGGTTTTTTTGTAATTATACCACTGAATTGACTTTAAGTCAATGGAATATCATTTTTAATTGAGGGGGTTGATGTGGGTTGTTCTTTTAGAACTGTTTTAGGAATACAATCGAAGTTGGTATGCAATCAATCCCGAAGGCATACACGCTAAAGCGTGATCACACACGCCTGTGACGGTTGGATACTCGCTGATGCGAGGTTACATTCCAATTCTTCGGATTGGATAAAAAAAGCACTTCCGAAGAAGTGCTTTTTTGGTGGAGACGACAGGGCTCGAACCTGTGACCCCTTGCACGTCAAGCAAGTGCTCTAGCCAACTGAGCTACGCCTCCGAGTGCTTGTACATTATATCATCTTATTATTTATAAATCAAGCCTTTTTACAACTTTATTTATCATTTCGCAAAAAAACTTTGCGGTGTGTTGTGCTTGCATATATTTATTGCGTGTGATATGATTACCTTATAAATATTTGTGAGGGTAGAGTATGTCACTTTCGATTTTTATTGATAAATACAAAAAGCAGTTTAAAGCACTGTCACCAAACTTCGACAGATGTTTGGAACATTCCGACGACGAGCCGATTGCTTTTTCCGACGGCGAAAATGTAAAACTGTCTTTCGTCGCAATTGCCGATACTCACCTTATAAACAAAGACGGTGCAACGGAAAATCTAAACAACTTTTTTGTTGACATAAGCAACTCCGAAAATAAAATTGATGCCGTGATAATGGCGGGGGACATTGCCGAAAACGGAACAAAAAGGCAGTATAACCGTTTTTTTGATGTTTTCGATAAATATAATAAGGATTTTAAAATTTTCCTCACAATGGGTAATCACGATGCGAGGATGCAATACCGCAGAAATCAAAAAATCATTATGGAAAAGGTCGACGAATATCTCGGCATCAACACAAACGGAAAAAGTTTTTATTCTTATGATGTTAACGGTTACACGTTCATAGTTCTTTGCACGGAAAAACGTGTTCTCGAAAAAGCGTATATTTCACCCGAACAAATCGATTTTCTCGACAACGAACTTCGGTGCGGAGAAAGATCGAACAGACCCGTTTTCGTTGTATGTCATCAGGCTTTTGCCGAAACTCACGGCTTGCCGGAGGTTTGGAAAACAGGGGATATGGGCGAACAGTCCGATTCGGTAAGAGCGGTTATGGAAAAACACAAAAACGTGTTTTTTGTTAACGGCCATCTGCACGGCGGAATTTTCGAAAAAACGTTTGAGGTTCTTAACGAAAAAAACAATGTATTCTCGCTCAGTGTCCCCGGTTACCGCAAGGAAAACAATTTCGGCATAACCGATTGCGGTGCGGGTTACCTTTGTGAAGTTTACGCCGATAAGGTGGTTTTTACCGCAAGAAACTTCGCACTCGGTAAAAAAATCAACGGGGATTACACATCATTTGAAATACCTTTAATTTAACGCAATACGCATTAACGATTTTAACCGTAAAGAAGTTCGAGCTCGTGCTGTATTTCTTCGGCACGTTCGATTTGGTCGTTGAGATTCCATTTTCCGATATTGACGCCGTCTTTTATGAACATTGAACCGCATTGATGGAAATAGAACTCAATATTCCGCTCTTTCGCCTCAATGAAAAGGTTTTTAACCCATTCATACATAATGGGTCGCACCTCGTTTTTCGGCGACATTTCACCGCCGACGTTAACGCATTTTATAAGTCCCGTGTCTAAATATTTGCCCAATGAAATGGGTGCTATCAACGGCGAACAGAAAACTTCACGGTGTTTGACGGGGGCTTCCAAAAAATCTTTTAAGCGTTTATCCGCCATCTCTTGATTTTCAATTGAAATGCTGATATGAACATGCTCCCAGCCCTCGCCCCAATCCGGAGGAACACACTTCGCAATACGTTCCGGTCGCTTGGTTGTGGTGACGAATATGCAGTCTTTTCTGCGTCTGATAAAATCCCAACAGCCGTCTCTCCATTCGTCGGCTTCCTCGATGAAAAAGTCCGACGAAAAGCAGAGTTTAACAACCGAACCGAGAGGGCAGTCTTTATCTTTCAATTCGTATGTCGTTTTGCCCTTTGTGATGATTGTTGTGTCTCTGCCGTATCGTCTGTCCATTTTATAAACGAAGCAGTTTTTACAGCCGGGGCTGACTTTTTTACATCCGTGCCACGGATTCCACGGTACGGCGTTTGATATTTCCGAGTTTTGCATATTATCGCCTCTGTTATTGAAGAAAATTTAAAAGTGATACGATATACACTTATCGTGCCGTAAGGCACATTTAGTTGAAAAAAGCAAGTCTTTCGACTTGCTTTTTTCATGGCAGGGATGGCGAGATTCGAACTCACGGATGACGGAGTCAAAGTCCGTTGCCTTGCCGCTTGGCTACATCCCTATATTAAAACAGCCAAACCGCAAACCTAAAAGTCTGAAGTTCGACCTAAAAAAATGGGGTGGATGATCGGGGTCGAACCGACGACCTCCAGGGCCACAACCTGGCACTCTAACCAACTGAGCTACATCCACC
>CAYPAB010000014.1:22110-33599 GCA_964408605.1 uncultured Eubacteriales bacterium | reverse complement strand
GTTAAAGTCGGCTTCATCTTCCTTCACGACGAGCAGTCAACTTACGACAAAAACTTTATGGATGCCGCTAAAGCGGCGTGTAAAGAAATGGGCGTTGAGTACGCACAGAGAACTCAAGTTCCCGAATCAAAAGACTGCTACGACAAAGCAGTTGAACTTATTGAAGTTGAAGGCTGTAACATAATCTTCGCCGACAGTTTCGGTCACGAATCTTTCATTATCGACGCTGCTAAGAAGTATCCCGATGTTCAATTCTGCCACGCAACAGGTACTCAAGCTCACACAGCGGGCGTTAAGAATTTCCACAATGCTTTCGCATCTATCTACGAAGGCAGATACCTTGCGGGTATCGCCGCAGGTATGAAACTCAACGAAATGATCGATGCAGGCAAAATCACCGCTGATAAAGCAAAAATGGGTTATGTCGGCGCATTCACATTCGCTGAAGTTATTTCGGGTTACACATCATTCTATCTCGGCGCAAAATCAGTTTGCCCCTCAGTTACAATGGATGTTAAATTCACAGGTTCTTGGTACAGCGAACAGGCTGAAAAAGAAGCGGCTCAAGCTCTTATTTCAGGCGGTTGCGTTCTCATCAGCCAACACGCCGACTCAATGGGTGCTCCCACCGCTTGCGAAAATGCAGGTGTTCCCAACGTTTCTTACAACGGCAGCACAATCGCCGCTTGCCCCAACACCTTCATCGTTTCTTCTAAAATCGACTGGACTCCTTACTTCAAACATATGATCGAGTGCGTTCAGACAGGTAAAGAAATCGAAACAGACTGGACAGGTTCTATCGCAACGGGTTCTGTTGTTCTTACAGACGTTAACGAAACCGCAGCCGCAAAAGGCACTGCCGAAGCGATTGAAACCGCTAAGAAAGACCTCCAAGACGGCAAAATCAATGTATTCGATACAAAGAACTTCACCGTTGAAGGAAAAGCCCTTACAACTTATATGGCAGATGTCGACACCGATAAGGATTTCACAAAAGATACAGAAGCAATCAAAGACGGCGTATTCTATGAATCAACACACCGTTCCGCTCCTTACTTCGATATCCAAATCGACGGTATCACTCTCCTTGATACAAACTTCGGTTAATAATTTCCGATAAAGATCGTCTGAGACGAGGGGAAACTCTCGCCTCAGACTAATTTTGAAAAAAAGCCTGAAATTTTTTTCAAGCCTTTTTTGAGAATTAGAATGAATGGAGGTTTATCGTGAGTAAACAACCTGCTATCGAATTAAAAAACATTACAAAAACTTTCGGCAAAGTAGTTGCCAACAAAAACGTTAATCTTACCGCATACCGTGGTGAGATTCTTTCCATTTTAGGTGAAAACGGAAGCGGTAAAACTACTCTTATGAATATGATTTCGGGTATCTATTTCCCCGATGAAGGTCAAATTTTCATCGACGGCAAAGAGGCGCACATTACCTCCCCGAAAGATGCTTACACCTACAAAATAGGTATGATCCATCAGCATTTCAAACTTGTTGATGTTTTCAGCGCAGCGGAAAATATCGTTCTCGGTATTGAAGACGGAAAGTACAATTTAAAAGCATCAACCGAAGAAATCAAAAAAATCAGTTCGCAATACGGCTTTGACCTTATCCCCGAAAAGAAAATTCACACAATGTCCGTTTCCGAAAAACAGACCGTTGAAATAATCAAAGTTCTTTACAGAGGTGCGGATATCCTCATTCTTGACGAACCCACCGCTGTTCTTACCCCTCAAGAAACCGAAAAACTTTTCGAAATTCTCCGCCGTATGCGTGATGACGGAAAATGTATTATCATCATCACGCATAAACTCCACGAAGTTTTATCACTTTCCGACAGAGTTTCCGTTCTTCGCAAAGGCGAATATGTCGGAACGGTTCAAACCCAAGAAACAAACGAATCTCAACTCACCGAAATGATGGTCGGCAAAAAAGTTGACCTCAATATCACAAGAACAGAGCCGATAAATCCGCAAAACAGACTTGTTGTAAACAGTATCTCTTGCGTTGACAGAGTCGGTGCGACGGTTCTCGATGATGTATCGTTTACCGCAAAAAGCGGTGAAATCCTCGGCGTAGCGGGTATCGCAGGTTCCGGACAACGAGAACTTCTCGAATCAATTGCCGGTCTTCAAAGACTTTCATACGGTGATATTTTCTATTTCGACCCCAAAACAGGCAAAAAAGAAAGCCTCCGTGATAAAACTCCCATGCAAATCAGACAAATGGGTGTTCGTCTTTCATTCGTTCCCGAAGACCGCTTGGGTATGGGGCTTGTCGGCAATATGGATATCGTCGACAACATGATGCTCAGAAGTTACACAAGAGGTCACTCACTGTTCCTCAAACGCAAAAAGCCGAAAGACCTTGCCCTTAAAATCATCGACGAACTCGAAGTTGTAACGCCGAGTGCCAGCACCCCCGTCAGAAGGCTTTCGGGCGGTAACGTTCAAAAAGTCCTTGTCGGCCGTGAAATCGCCGCCTCACCCACCGTTTTGATGGTTGCCTACCCCGTAAGAGGACTTGATATCAACTCGTCTTACTTGATTTATAACCTCCTCAACGAGCAAAAAGAAAAAGGTGTTGCCGTTATTTTCGTCGGTGAAGACCTTGACGTTCTTATCGAACTTTGCGATAAAATTATGGTTATCGGTTCGGGCAAAATCACAGGTATCGTTGATGCCCGAACAACAACAAAAGAAGAAATCGGTCTTCTTATGACCAAATCAAATCACAGCGGAAAGGAGAACAGTAATGGCTAAAACTACCGAAAACAAATTCCATGAACCGCTTTTTCACGTCGTAAAGCGTGACGATATGCCTCAATGGAAAGCGTGGCTTATACGAATTTTCACCATTATCGTCGGCTTTCTCGTTGCGGGAATTATCTCCATGATAATCACAAATCAAGGCTTTTTCGAAACATACCGAACTATGTTTACGGGTGTATTTGGCAGACTTTTCCAAGGCTACACAACAATGCTTTGGAAATATCTTCAAGAAATCGCAATACTCCTTTGCCTTGCGTTGGCACTCACGCCTGCTTTCAAAATGAAGTTTTGGAACTGCGGTGCCGAAGGTCAAGCGCTTATGGGCGGTCTTGCATCGATTTTTTGTATGATACAGTTCGGTGAAACACTCCCCTACCCCACATTGATAGTTGTTATCGTCGTAACAAGTGTTCTCGCAGGTGCCGTTTGGGGTGTTATACCCGCAATTTTCAAGGCACTTTTCAACACAAACGAAACGCTTTTCACCCTTATGATGAACTACATCGCAACTCAGATTATTGCGTATTATGTTTATATAGAAGGTGGCGGTTCTAACGTTATCAACCCCGTACCTTACGGCAACTTCGCCACGGTCGGCAACAACGATTATTTCGTAAACATCGTAACGGTTGCCGCTATAACCGTGTTTATGTATATCTACCTCAAATACAGCAAACAAGGTTACGAGATTTCCGTTGTCGGCGAAAGCCAAAATACCGCACGTTATGTCGGCATAAATGTCAAAAAAGTTATCATTCGCACAATGCTCATATCGGGTGCTTTATGCGGTGTAACAGGTATGCTCCTTGTTGCCGGTAAAGACCACAGCATCAACACAAACCTCGTTGGCGGTCAAGGTTTCACCGCAATACTTATGTCGTGGCTCGGTCAGTTTAACCCCTTTATTATGGTTATCATGACGGCTATCGTTGTTTTCCTCAGAATCGGTGTCGCAAAGGTCGCTGATGCGGCTTACCTCAACTCATCTTTATCGGAAATCATCGTAGGTATTGTAATACTTATGCTCGTAGGTTGTGAATTTTTTATTCATTACTCCATCAAATTCCGTCAAAGCAAAAAGGAGGTTAAAGCATGATTATTCAATTTATTTGTCGCGCAATTCTCCTTGGTGTTCCGCTTCTTTACGGCTCAACCGGTGAAATCATCACCGAAAAATCGGGTCACCTTAACCTCGGTATTCCCGGTATAATGTATGTCGGTGCGATTAGCGGTGTCGTGGGCTCATTCCTTTACGAAAACGCTTGCGGAAACAATGCCGATAATATGAACGCATTTCTCACCATAATCATCCCGCTTATCTGCGCTTTGGCAGGTTCAACAATAATGGGATTGATATACAGTTTCCTCACCGTTACTCTCCATGCAAACCAAAATGTTACAGGTCTTGCACTCACAACGTTCGGTATCGGTTTGGGCAACTTCCTCGGTGCATCGCTCGTCAGCATCACAAACAGCGAAATGCCCTCTGTTGCTCTTACAAAAACGAGTAATTTCTTCTTGGCGAAACTCCCCTTTGCAGATGATTTAGGTTGGTTCGGTGAACTATTCTTCTCACACGACTTTTTAACTTATGTCGCAATTGCAATCGCTTTTATCGCTTCTTTCGTTCTCAATAAAACACGCACAGGTCTTAACCTTCGTTCGGTCGGTGAAAATCCCGCAACGGCGGATGCCGCCGGTATCAATGTTATCAAATACCGCTACCTCGCAACTTGCATCGGCAGTGCTATAGCAGGTCTCGGCGGACTTCAATATGTTATGGCATACGCAAACGGCGTTTGGTCAAACAACGCTTTCGGTGACCGTGGCTGGATGGCTATCGCTCTCGTTATATTCGCACTTTGGAAACCTTCCGTTGCAATTGTCGGTTCGTTCCTTTTCGGTGCATTATGCAACGCTAACAACTATATTCAAGGACTCGGCACAGAAACGCAGGAACTTTTCAAAATGCTTCCCTATGTTGTTACAATAATCGTTCTTATCATCACAAGTATGCGTAAAAAGAGAGAGCATCAACCCCCTCAAAGCCTCGGAACTAACTACTTCCGCGAGGAAAGATAAAAAATCGCCGATGGTAAAAAAGCATTTTTGAAAAACTGTTTTCTACAATTACATCGTCAAAAAGCCTCGCAATACGTCAGTATTACGAGGCTTTTCTTTACACTTGGCTGTAAAAGAGGATAGAAAAAATGCAGAAAGTACGAACCGAGCAAAAACAAGGCTGTAAAAAACTTGCGTTTTTTACAGCCCGATTTTTATATCAATATTTCAATACGACGTGCATTCGTATTTGCTTTTGAAACCGTCTTTGTTATATGCGCTCATTCTGAAACCGCACATTGCTTTAACCGTGTAGGTGTATGTTGCACCGTCTTCGACATTTTCATCGGTAAAACTTGTGCCGTTCTTGACGTTGGCAATAAACTTCCACGTTTTTGCACCTTCAACCTTGCGATAAACGTAATAGTTAAGAGCGCCGTCAACACCGCCCCACTCCAACTTTAAGCCGTCGGGGGTGCTTGTTATACTTTTAACTTCGGGTGTTGCAAGGCATTTGACCAAAACACCGTCGGGATCGTAAGTGCCGAGTGAACCGTCTTTCAACGCCCTAACCGTGTATTTGTAATAAACACCGCCGGTTACGTCGCTGTCGTTAAAAAACTCCGACGGAACGGTGTCGATAAGACACCAATTTTTTTCATAGGCTTTTTTGCGATATACTCGGTATTCGCTCGCACCTTTAACTTTGCCCCAACTTACCGTTATGCCGTCGTTGGTGTTCAACGCATAATTGAGTTTTACGCCGTCTAAAAACGTCGAACCGATGCCTTTTGTGTCAAACCCGCTGAGGTTTGAACCCGAAAACGCTCTTATTCTGTAGCGGTAAACATTCCCGCTTGAAACGTTTTTGTCGGTATAGCCTGTGGTGTACGGGCTTTTGACCGATGTATACCACGCCCATTTGCCGTCATTTATGCTACGGTATATATAATAACCTTGAGCCTGTTTGTTCGCATCCCATTTAAGGAAAACGCCGTCGGCGGTGTTCGAAGCCGATTTGAAGTCAACTTGACCGACGAACTTTATAGGTGTTCCGCCGTAATACGGGCTTAAAACTTTATTTGCCGACGCCCTGACGGTGTAAACATAGTTTTGACCGTTTTTGACGTCCGAGTCTAAATACGATGCTGTTTTAACGCTTTTGATGTAATACCACGAACCGCCCGGCAATTTTCTGTAAACATTGTAATACGCCGCTTCGGGAACGGTTTCCCACTTGATATACACGCCGTTTTTAAGGTTGGAAAGACTTGTGATTTTAGGCGCTTTTACCGATGTGAGCGTTCCGAAAAGAGTATCTTCGTTATACATTCTGATTGAATACAAAGTCCAGTTTTCGGTTCCGCAATGCGAATATGTGTATGTTTGCTTTTTACCGTTGTGGGCATTATTGTGTGCGTAATCTTGAATATAGCCGTTTTTGTTAACGCCGTTGCATATTACAACGTGCTCAAAACTCCCGCAAGAGTTACAGTAATAAAAAATCGGATCGCCCGCTTCAACTTTGCCGGCATTTTCCGAAATCTTGACCGCACCCCTTTTACCGCTTGTGAGTTTCAACTTGTAAAGTTTGCCGCAATCGTTGTTGAGAAGTTCATTATACAACGTGCAAACCCTTGTTTGCGAAACATCAACGCCACCGGCTTTCAGGCATTTTGACACGAAATCGGCACAAAGACCCACGCCACTGTCCCAATTCTTTTCAGCATACTCAAGTGCCGCATCGGAATCATAATTATACACAGCCGAAACTTTTGTGTTAAATAAAAATAAAACTCCGATTGCCATTACAAGAGTACACAACGAACAGAGTAGTCGTTTTGTCATAAAGACCTCCAAAAAGGTTACAATTTGTAATCAGCGGTCACGATTATATAACAAATTTGACACTTTGTCAACCCCTATTGTTTTTACGCTGTTTTGACGCACCTCGAAGCAAGTCCGTATCGCCATTATCGGACAAAAGGGGCTGTAAAAAAATTGCATTTTTTACAGCCCCTTCAAATATGTATATTAAGCATTTCCGCCACTTGCCGATTTTCTTTCGTTTTCAAGCATAGCACGAATTTCGGCAGGCATTTTGTAAAAATCCTCTTTCGTTAAACCTTTTGTTTCAATCGGGTCAAGGAAGGTGACGTGAACCGTTCCGGGCGTGATGTTGCCCGTTTCCTCAAAACGACCTCTTGTGCCCTCAATAAGCACCGGCACAACTTTTGCACCCGTTTCCATCGCAATTTTCATCGCTCCGCCTTTAAACTCGCCCAATTCACCCGTTTTGGAGCGTGTGCCTTCCGGAAATATTACAAGACTTCTGCCGTTTTTCACCTTATCTATCGCATCGCAAATAGATTGACGGGCTTTTTCCTTGTTGCTTCTGTCAACAAAAACGCAGTCCAAAACTTCCATCCAATCTTTAATGACCGGAACTTTTTTCAACTCTTTTTTCGCCATAAAAACAGGCATTGTCGGAGTGTTGATAACAACCGCCGGAATATCAAACATACCGGCGTGGTTCGGTGTGTAGATCACAGCCTCGTTTTGCGGTATTTTTTCCTTGCCTTTAACCGTAAAATCAACCTGAGCGGCACTGAGAAGCGGATCGAGCCACTTCGGCACCTCTTTGTCGATAAAAGCCTTGTATTCGTCAAACGTACCGTTCTGTTTTATCTGTTTTGCCTGTTTGAGGAGTTTTGTTCGTGTCGCAAGCGACTTAACAAGTTTAACTCCCCATTTTGCGGTAAATACATTCATTTTTTTCGCTCCCGTAATATAAATAATACACAATTATGTATACACATTTTATCACAGCATTCATAAAATGCAAGTCGATTTTTCAAACATACCGATTTTTTATTGAACATATCAAAAAACTGTGTTAAAATTTTTTCAACGGTATCATATTCTCAACGTCTTATCCGTGACCGTGTTTTAAAAACAAACCAACTAAAAGGGGTCGATTTGTTATTATGAAATTCAATTATGACGAACTGATAATCCGTGCGGAAGGTGACTCCGCCCTCTACGCCGCCCGACTTTTTTCGGAAGAACTGAAACTGCGTACCGGCACATTGCCGAAAATATCCGCAGATGCGGAAACCGCTTTTTTCGCCTTTTCGACAAGCGAGGATTTTTCCGATAAAGATACTTTCAAAATTTCAAAAACAGACTGCGGTTTCGAGGCAAGCGCCGAAACGGTGCGTGGTCTTATATTCGCATATTCGCTGTTTTTAAGGAAAACACGCTACGCAAACGGTGTCATCACTCTCACCGAAGATATCTGCGGATTACACAAACCGCAAAAGAAAATCAGAGGTCATCAGGTCGGCTACAGAGCAAAACCCAACACATACGATGCTTGGGATTACTCGCAATACTTCCGCTACTACCTTGATATGATGGCTTTCGGTGCCAACACTTGCGAACACAACGGAACGCCGTTCGGGAAAAACGAAGTCAACCGTTTGATGAAATATCCCCAAAAAGAATTTTTAATCGAAGCCACACGCCTTGCCGACAAAATCGATATGGACGTTTCGCTTTGGCACGCAAACGAGGATGACGAAACCGAAGAACAAGCCCTCGCCTCAAGAGAAAAACTCTATTCCGAATTGCCCCGTCTCAACATCGTTTTTCCGCCCGGAGGCGACCCCGGTGAACTTTATGCCGACGAGTTTGCAACACGTTGCATAAAAATATCAAAAATGCTTAAAAAACTCCATCCGGAAGCCGAAATGCACCCTTCCGCACAGGCTCCGCACAAATACAAAGACTGGGGCGATGCCCTCATACGTGAACTTGAAAACGAACCCGATGAAATCGACGCTCTCATAATGGGCCCGAACCACGCTTTTCCGATGCACGAAATGAGGGAAAAAGTCCCCGCAAAATATCCCATAAGATTTTACCCCGACATAACTCATAATCTCAGGTGCGAATACCCCGTAAACTTTTTGCACGACGACTGGCATTTTTCACTGTGCTCAACGCTTTCCCGTGAAAGTGTGAACCCCCGACCCACGGAACTTCGAACTCTCCATCGAATTTTTTCACCGTACACGGTCGGAAGCGTCAGTTATTCCGAAGGTGTTCACGATGATGTCAACAAAGCGGTGTGGAGTGCCCTCGAATGGAATAAAGATGCCGATTTGAGAGATATTCTTCTCGACTATTCGAGAATGTTTTTCTACGGTGCCGACGAAGAAAAAGCCGCCGACACGATATTCCTTTTGGAAAAAAATTGGCAGGGTGACCCCGTTGAAAATCCGTGCATCGATTTTGCTTACTCCAATTTGTGCGAATTGCAAAAAGAATGTCCGTCGCTCAGCGGTAATTGGCGTTTTTTACTTCTTTTGTTCAGAGCCACCTGCGATTTGCTTGTTAAAATGCGACGTTCTTTTGAAATCGGACTTTGCAAAAACGCTTTAAGAGTTTTACGCCGTCACGATGTAAAAAAAGCATTAAGCATTCTCGAAACACCTTTCGGTGACGGCTACAATGCTTTGCGTCGCAGTCTTGACGAACTTGCCGAAAAACTTTTCAACCTTATAGGAATCCAACTTGATGTTGAACACTACTGCGCCGAAGGTTGGGAACGTGGCGCAACACTCGATACCATAGACAACAATGTTACCGACAGAGCATATTTGATTGACAAACTCACATATTCGCTTGCTCTTTCCGAAAAAGACGCAGAGACCTTCACAGACCGCCTTATAACGGTAAACGAAACAGACTCCGACGAAATATTCTTTTCGGTCGCACTTCACGGTCTTAACACGCTCGGCACCGATCAAGACGGCGAAGTTTATATGGATGTTCAAGGCGACAGACCGTATACAAAAACAACGCCGATACCGATGTCCATGACAAAAGTATACGACAATTATTCGCTGAAAGCGAAATTCGGCGGATTCAAAAAAGACTGCGACTACATTCTTACGGTAGTTTATAAAACCGACAAGTCGCCCGAAATCAAAACCCACCGCATAAAGGCAAACAACACGCTGATTTACGAAGGCGAGCAGTACGGCGGAATCAAAGACGAACGTTTCGACAGGGAAATCCTCGTTAACGGCTTTGAAAGTGCTTCGTACATCTTAAAAAGCGATGTTTTCATAAACGGCGCTTTGGAACTTGAAATAAGCGAGCCGAATGACGGCGTAAAACTCTGCGAATTTTGGATTAGAAAGATCAAATAACATTTTTGTTACTTATTTCGACCGATTTTGAAATATTTTTGTAATAAAATATTGAAAAAGTCGGTCGTTTTGTGATATGATAGAGTGAAATATGTTCGTATGACTTCAACGACAGAACCGCACGAACAGTGTAAAGGTGGAAATTATGATAAGAATTATTTGCTCTGAATGTAAAAACGCTTATCTGAAAAAAGAAGACGGCAACCTCACCTGCCCGTCATGTCGGGCGGTTTTTCCCGAAGATGCCGAAAATCTTCTTTTGGGCGCTCAGTATTACGGTGAGGGCGATTTCTCTCAAGCCAACGATTACCTTATGAAATATATCGTTAAAAACGGTGCAGATCCACGTGCAATGTTTTACAAAGCACTTTGCGACGGCTTTTCGTTCGACGAAGACACCGCCTCTTTAAACGGTATGTACGAGAAAATTCTCGACGCTCTTTCCGAAATACCCGACGGTGAGTTCGTTCGCTATTTGGCGCTTGCAAACGACGAATCCGAAAAACTCGAAAAACTCATCGGTCAAACTCACGTTAAGCAGTTTGAAAATGCGGATTCCGAAAAAATCAAAAAGGAAGTTTCCACTATCATAAACTTCCAAAACAGCGCTAAAGATTTCCGTGCAAAACTTACGGATTTAGCCCACGCTTATAACGAACGCTCCGCCGAACAACTCAGCGTCAAATTTTCTTCATGCTATTTGGTTCAACCCGAAACAGCGGCTGAAATCGGCACACTCAAGTTCGAAAAAGTCAAGGAAAGCATCGAATCACACACCGTATTCACCGGTATTCTTTCAAACGAAATCAAAAACCTCGAAATATATTACCGCTGTATTGTTATGTTCTTTGAAAAGGACAGGCAAAAATACGATTTCCTTATGGAAAGTGCGGAAAAATTCAACGACATTGCAAAATTGCTTGAAGGTGGCAGATACACTTCCGTAAAAGGCGTTCCCACGATCGCAAACAAACTCAAAAGTGCCGCTTACGACTTCTTCCAAGAAAGTCTTAAAGACCATGAAGATGAATTTGAACAGCAGACCGAAACGGTTGTTGTTACAATTCCCGAACCCGTAGAAGAACCGTCGGACGAAACCGCAAACGAAACCGCAGAGGAAACCGCAATCGAAACATCAGAGGAAACATCAACGGAAGAAACCGTTTGCGAACCTGCGGAAGATACATCGGTCGCCGAAGATGTTACCGAAACCGAAGAAACGACCGAAGAAGTTGTTGAGGCGGAAGAAGATATCGCAACGGAAGTTGTTGAAACAGCCGATATTCCCGAAGAAATCGCCGAAGAAACGGCGGTTGCATCCGGTGATAGAACTGCGGAAACCGAAAACGGCGAAGTGCCTGTTGATGTTCCCGAATCCGCCGAAAAAGTGACGGAAGAACCCGATACTTCCGAAGAACATACCGAAGAA
>CAYPAB010000014.1:0-22010 GCA_964408605.1 uncultured Eubacteriales bacterium | reverse complement strand
CGAAGAACATACCGAAGAAGTTGACGAAGCCGAAACGGTAATTGAAATACCCGTGTCCGATGGTGACTCCGCCGATATCCCCGAAAACTCAACCGAATCAGGCGAAAATTCGGTCGGCGAAACACCCGTTGCGGATAAAACGGAAACTCCCGAAAAAACTCCCGTTAAGCACAAAAAGAGTTTTGCTCCGTTTGTTGCGATTATCGTTGTTGTATTGGCGATAATAGGTCTTATCGCCGTCAAGGTTGTCCCCGACAAACTCAACGAATCGAACTACAAAAAAGCAACAGCGCTTGCGACCGAAAAGAAATATGCCGAGGCGGCCGAAATTTTTGCCGAACTCGGAAGTTACGAAGATGCCGAAGGGAAAGCGCTTGAATGCCGTTACAACAACGCTTGTGCTCTTGAAGAAAGCGGAAAATACACCGAAGCAAAAGCAATATTCTTCGAATTGAGCGACTACAAAGACAGCGTGGCAAAGAAAAACTCTTGCATCTACAAAGAGGCTCTTGCGATTTTGGATGCGGGAAAATACGATGAAGCCGCACAGGTTTTCAAATCTCTCGACGGCTACGCCGACAGCACCACCATGATAAAAGAATGCTCATATAAAAAAGCATCTTCCATGACAGTCGCCAAAGATTACGAAGGCGCTATTGCGCTTTTTGAAAAACTCGGCGATTACTCCGACAGCGAAACGAAAATTCTCGAAGCGAAATACGGATATGTAACATCGAATCTCGATGCCGAAAACGAAACGACTCTCACATACCTTAAAGACCTCGCACGTGCAAAATACAAAGACAGTGCCGATTTAAGAAACAAACTTCTCGGTACCGACGAAAACCTTTCGGTGGGCGTAAGATCGTGCGTAAACTATTCGCTTACCGACACAAAAACCGCACTCAGCGAACTTGACAGAACGAAAGTCGCTTACTTCCACGTTGTTGTTACAAAAGCGGAACTCTACGGCAAAAAGTTGACTGTCGATTACAGAACATCTATGGGTTACCACGACACAAAGGATATTGTGCTTACGGAAAACCAAAACACATATGCCTTCCCCTATCCCAGCACGGATGTGAGCGGTTACACCGTCGAATTTAAACTTCTTTCCGACAGTAACGAAACTCTCACCTCGCAGGAAATAAGCGTCAAATGAGGATGAATTTCCGTTAAGGCGATACAATCAAGAATATTATTTATATAATCACGGGCTGTAAAAACTTGCGTTTTTACAGCCTTTTTGTAAGGGTATAGAAAAAAGATGCGGAACGGACAAAACAAGCAAAAACAAGGCTTTAGACTTGTTTTTGGTTACCCGACGGCGTACACTAAGGTGACGTAGGCACGTCAAGAGGCGAGTTTCGTTCGTAGCATAAAACATTTAATTTTTTATATTTGCTGATTTTTAAAATCAGTTAAGGGGTTCTATAGGTGTTATTCACACCCGTAAAACCCCTTCGCATTATACTGTTTTATGTGGTCTGCGCTTTTTTAACATCCCCGTTGTTTATCTTTTGCTCTTTTTGTCAGCCAACTCGCCGTAAATCGGCGTAGCCAAACCGAATCCTCCGCACACCGACAAAATTTGACCCGTAACATACGATGATTCATCACTTGCGAAATACACAACGGCATCAGCGATTTCTTTCGGTTCACCCATTCTTTTGAAAGGTATATGACGCATAAAGAGTTCCTTAAATTCATCCGACAGGTTGTCTTTAACAGCATCTGTAGCGGTCATTCCGGGAAGAACCGCATTACAACGTATATTGTTTTTCGCTTCATGCACGGCAATGAGTTTTGTAAGATAGTTTATCGCCGCTTTACTTGTACCGTATGCGACTTGCGAAATATCGGGCACAAGTCCGCCGACCGACGAAATATTTACAATACTCCCCGACCCCTGTTTCGACATATACTTCACCGCCTCTTTTGAAGCCGAAAAAACACTTCTCAGATTTTTGGTCACTATATCGAAAAAAACATCATCATCGGTGTTTGAAAAATCAAGATCTTTTGAGGGGTTCGACGTTCCGAAATTATTTACCAACACGTCAAGACGCCCCGTTTCGTTTATGACCGTTTCGACCATCGTTTTGTAAGACTCCGGCTTTTGTGCATCGTTATACACATATTTTACGCACATTCCGTTCTTTTGAAGTTTTTCGGCCTCGTTTTTTGCCCTGTCGAGGTTTCTTGCCGCCATATAAACAACGGCACCCTCTTTCGCACAGGCTTCAACGCACGAAAAACCTATTCCTCTTGTTGATGCGGTAATAAGAATAACTTTATCTTTTAATCTCATATTTTTTTCCTTTCGCTGTTATGAATTTCAGGCAGAAACATCACCGTTATTATTCCGAGTATCACACAAATTATTTCAGCCGTTGCAAGAGTTTTCACGGAACTCACCGCTTGCATCACAACATCTCCGCCACCGTCTGCAATACCGTTCACACCGTTTGTAAACAACGGCACAAACACCGCCACCCCGAACGGTGCGGCAAGGTCACGAAAAAGACCGTAGGTACCCGTGCCCGCACCGACTGTTTCCGACGGCACTCCCGAAAGCACTGTTTTCATAAAAACGGTTGCGTTTCCGCCGAGACCGAATCCCAAAACGCCCAATGACGATGCGAGGATAAACAGGGGCGTGTTTTCCGAAAACAAAAACAGCAACGCACATCCGACCCCCGTGAGCAAAAACGAAAACGACAAAACCTTTTTCGGTTCGAAACGATCCGCCAAAGGCCCTACCGTCACCGCACCCAAGGACATACCGATATACATTATCGAAATGGCGTAACTTGATATTATCGAATTTTGCGGTGATGTAAAATTGACAAAAAAGATAATGTTAGTCATATTCGCCTGCATAAGTCCCTGTGTTAAAAAAAGCGCCGTAACGGAAAGCACAAACGCTTTTCTTTTTATAAACGAAAAAAGCAGAATGGGATTTTCCGCCTTTTTTTCCGCAAAATAAAGGCATATTCCCGAAATCACCGCCAAACCGAAACTTACAAAAAACGGGACAGACCTCCAACCCAAGTTTTGACCGAACGACGGTATACATAAAACCGAACCGAAAAACAACAATATAAATACCGTTCCCGCAACATCAAACCGTTGTGATATTTTGTTTGTCGGAACATCTTTTTCGAGTGTAAAAAAACAAACCGCAAAAATCACAATCGAAATCGTCGCACACACCCACATCATTGTACGCCAACCGTATTTTTCGATAATAAAACCGCCTGCGGTCGGCCCGAAAATTACCGAGGCACTTGAAATGAGCATATAAACCGAAAATCCTTTTGCCGTTTTTTCTTTCGGAAATGTTGTCACGATGAACGACATAACAACAGGTGCGACCGCCGCACTTCCCAGCCCCACAACAAAACGTGATATGAGCATAAACGGTAACGATGACGATATTGCCGTCAGCACATTTCCGAGCGTAAACACCGCCAATGCGAAAAGAAGTGTTTTCCTTTTGCCGATTGCGTCTGCGGTTTTGCCGAAGACAGGGGCGAAAGTCGCCGTCGATATCGCCATAGCCAAAGAAGTCCACGCAGTATTGTTGTAAGGAAGTTTTAAATCATTCACAAAAGCGGGGCCCAACAGCGTTGTAAATCCGCCCACAATACCCACAAGAAACGCCGCAAAAGCGTATGGGATAAATCTTTTTTTATAACTGTTTTGACGCTTAATTTCCGTAATCATCACTCGCTTTCAAACAACGTTAATTCACAAATACAAACTTCGATATTAACAGTATAACCTTTTTGCGGTTGTTTATCAGAAACATTGAAATTCTCGGTGTATCATACCTTATATTAAGGGAATACTTTTACGGAAGAAGGCAATATCTCGACCTTTTTCAAAACAAAACAAAAAGGAGAATTGCAATGTCAATGATCAACAAAGAAGTAGCCGATTTTAAAACAAATGCTTTTCAAAACGGCGAGTTTAAAACAGTTACAAAAGAAGATATTATGGGTAAATGGAGTGTGTTCTTTTTTTATCCCGCCGATTTCACTTTTGTATGCCCAACGGAATTGGAAGATTTGGCAAACAAATACGAAAATTTTAAAAGCATAAAATGTGAAATTTATTCCGTATCGACCGACACGCATTTTGTTCATAAAGCGTGGCACGACACATCCGAACGAATCAAAAAAATCAACTTCCCGATGCTTGCCGACCCCACTCACGAAATATCGAAAGATTTCAATGTTCTTATAGATTCCGACGGTTTGGCAGAACGTGGTACTTTTATAATAAATCCCGAAGGCAAAATTGTCGGCTATGAAGTTACCGCGGGTAACGTCGGCAGAAATGCGGAAGAACTTTACAGAAAAGTTCAGGCGTGTCAGTTTGTTCACACTCACGGCGATGAGGTTTGTCCAGCAAATTGGCAACCCGGTGCCGAAACGCTCAAACCGAGCCTTGATCTTGTGGGTCGCTTATGATGAATAATACCGAAAACGCAAACACCGAAAACTTATACGACGTCATTGTTGTCGGTGGCGGTCCGGCGGGGCTCACCGCCGCAATTTACCTCGCACGTGCCGAATACAGGGTATTGGTCATTGAAAAAGACAATTTCGGCGGTCAGATAACAATAACAGATGAAGTTGTGAATTACCCCGGAATTAAAAGTATCGGCGGTAAAGAACTCACCGACATCATGAAAAATCAGGCGGAAAATTTCGGTGCCGAATTTTTAACGGCGGAGGCAATCGGGTTGGAAACTTCCGACACCGTGAAAACCGTTAAAACAAACCACGGTGATTTCAACTGTCTTTCCGTTTTGATTTCTACGGGTGCTCATCCACGAACCGTCGGGTTTAAAGGCGAAGAAGAATTCAAAGGGCGTGGTGTCGCATACTGCGCAACGTGTGACGGAGAATTTTTCACCGACAAAAAAATATTCGTAATCGGCGGAGGTTACGCCGCCGCCGAAGAAAGCGTGTTTTTAACGAAGTTCGCACGTGATATAACGATACTGATGCACGGTGACGATTTTTCGTGCGCCGCATCTGTCGCGGAGGAAGCAAAATCAAATAAAAAAATATCGGTAATCACAAATGTCAACGTGGAGGAGGTTTCCGGCGAAAACGGACTCGATTATATCCGCTGGAAAAACACAAAAACAGGTGAAATCACCGAATACAAAGCCCAACCGAACGACAACTTCGGCGTATTTGTTTTTGCGGGATATTCTCCCGATACAGACTCGGTGAAAGGCGTTGTTCAACTTAACGAACAAGGCTATATAGTAACCGATTCTTCTCAAAAGACATCGGTTGACGGCATTTTTGCGGCGGGTGACGTATGCATAAAACCGCTTCGTCAAGTTGTAACGGCAACCGGTGACGGTGCTTTGGCTGCGACACAGGCGGAAAAATACGTTGCCCAAATACAGCGTGACACGGGATTAAAACCGAAAAAGCCGAAAAAGAAAACGCCGAACCAACCGAAAAACGAAACATCGGCACAAAATTTTTCAAACAACCGAAAATACTTTGACGACGAAACAGTAAAACAACTGACGAACCTTTTTTCCGACTTACGGCACGAAACGGTATTGAAACTTCATCTCGATTCCCGACCGATTTCCGATGAAGTGCAAAAATTTGCGGAGGCGCTTTCGGATCTTTCCGATAAAATCACTTTTGAAATTGCCGAAACAAACGCCGATTCGGAATACGCCCCTTGCATTGAAATTTTTACAAAAGACAACAAACAAACGGGCCTTGCTTTCCACGGTGTTCCGGGAGGTCACGAATTCACCTCGTTTGTTTTGGGCATTTACAATGTTGCGGGCGTCGGTCAAAAAACAGATGAAGCAACCGAAAACAAAATTAAAAGCATAACCGAAAAAGTCGATATGAAAATCCTTGTTACCCTGTCATGCGGAATGTGTCCCGATTTGGTTACGACGTGCCAGTATATCGCATCGAAAAACGGCAACGTAACCGCCGAGGTTTACGATATAAGCCACTTTGAAAAACTTCGGCAAAAATACAACGTAATGAGTGTGCCGTGCCTTGTCATTAACGACGAAACGGTAACATTCGGCAAAAAGAGTACAGATGAAGTTCTTGATTTGTTGAAAAGAACAAAGGATATGTAAAAGTAAAACGCATAAAATGTTATGACTCAAAGGGGTTTTTACGAGAGATCATCCGCCCGTGAAAACCCCTTAAATAATTTAAAAGCAAAAAAGCAAAAAATTTGAGGTCTTACAAGTTCATACCCGTAAGACCCCTTTGATTTGACGCTTCAAGTTTTTTAAAACCGTTCAAAGTTTCAAAACCGAATCAGTCAACCATAGCGGATGCATCTTCGGAAACATCCGTTACAATGTCCGAAATACCTTCCGAAACATCTGTTACGATATCGCCGATTACACCGTTATTGTTATCGCCGGACACATCGGTAATTTTGCCGTCGTTTACATCCGCCGTGCCGTCGTTTTTACCGAGATTATCGGAAACGGCGGGTGAAGACGTTTTGTCTGTCATATCTTTATCGTCAGCACCGCAAGCGCAGAATATAACGGCAATGCAACCGACAAGTGCCAATGATAAAACCGCTGTAATTATTTTTTTCATAAACTCACGTCCTTTCCGGAGTCGCATTTCCCAAAACTCCGTTATAATTATTTCCCTTTTACAATTTATTATTCATCACTTCGTCAGCACTCCGCCGTCGGTGTAAAGAAGTATGAGAATATCTTTTTCCTCGCCTGTTGCGGGGTCGATATAAACAAGAACATCTTGCTTATCGTCGGCAACGCATCTGTATTCATAAGCATATTCTTCATTTCCGCCGTCTGTCGGAATAAACACCTTTTTGTAAGAAAGAATATCCATAACGGCTTTAACGAATTTTTTGGCTTCCATGGGTGTATACTTCACGTTTTCGGGCAAAGTCCGTGTTTTGTGGTTCATAAGATACCCCGTAGAGTCAAACGCCGTGATATCCCCCGTGTCAAGAGCAACGCTTACTTTAATAAGATCCGTATAATAAGTTATTCCGTTGTCGTAATATGAAAAATTCACCGTACAAATTCCGTCGGTTGTCGAATAATAACTTTCCTTAACCTTGTCATAGCCGTGTTTTTTCAAAAATTCGGTGGCTTTTTTTATTGCCTGTTCTGTAGAAATTTCTATTTGCGAAGCGTATTTCGAAGAAAGCATATAATTCACGATACCGCCTTTTTGCGTAACCGAAACGGTATATTCGGAATTATAAAACGTGTAGGTGCTTAAATTATTTTGAGTCTTACTCAAAAACTGAAGTCGGTCGCTTTTCACACCGATAAAACGTGCCGCTTTTTCCCTCGCCGCTTCTTCGGTTACGGAGGAAAGTTTTTCGGTCACGGCGGAGGTTTTGTTTTCTATGTGATCCGAAAAAGGCCCGTCGTAAATGAGTGTCGGATAATCACCGAGCGACTGATTGGCATCTTCCAATTCGTTGCCGAGATAAAGATGCTCACCGCCGTCGCTTTGCAAAGTCGATTTCACTTCATCGAAATCAAGAAGTCCGTTTTCCTCCTGTTCGATAAGGTAATTTACGCTGTTGCTCAATTTTTCGGAATATTCAAGCAACTTTTCGATATTTTCGCTTTCTTCTTTTGTGATATTTTCGCCCTTTGCGATTCGTTCTTTCAAGGCAAGCGTATACTCGCCGACTTGCGACAAAAACTTATACACCGCCGACACATCGGTGTTGCCGTCGGTTATTTCCGACAAACTTGTCTTTGCCGACGAACTTGAACGCCACAGTTCGGATGTAACCGCCGAAAGCATTGTTTCGCTTGCACAGTAAGTGCATTTTTGCAAATTAAGATTGATATCGTCAAGATATGTGCCCAATTGCGAAAGCGCACGTTCATCGGATGCACGAAGCGTAAGTTTTGCCTGTGCGAGTTTGAAAGCGTTGACTGTACCCCACACGGCAAGCACCAAAACGAGAGCGCTTAAAAAACTGACGGTTCTGACAAAACCTCTTTTACTTTTTCCCATATTCCCGCTCCTCAGCAATCAAATATTTTATAAAAGCATTTTTTCCCGCAATTCATAAAATATTCAATAATTTTACAATAAAACTTAACTTAAAAGCATTTACAAAAACGGCGTTAATATAGTATAATCTTAATATCTATGAATAAGCATCGGCAACTTATCCGAATAATTTTCCGATGCTCAAGAAAAGGAAGTAGTATCTTGACCGCTTATTTTGACAACAGCGCCACCGCAAAGCCCTGCAAAGAGGCGATAGCGGCAGCGGAAAAGGCAATGAACGAAGTTTGGGGCAATCCCTCGTCTTTGCACGAACTCGGAAGTCTTGCATCTTCGGAACTCAAAAAGTCCCGAAAAAGTGTCGCAAAACTTTTGGGTGTGCCCGAAGATTCATTCTTTTTTACATCCTCCGGCACCACCGCAAACAACACCGCTGTTTTCGGAACATACGAAAAACTGAAACGTGAGGGCAACCGAATAGTCACAACGGCAATTGAACATCCGAGCGTGGCTGAACCGATAAAACGTCTTGAGTCACTCGGTGCGGAAGTTATTCGCCTTATGCCCGACAAAAACGGAAAAATCAACGAAGACGAACTTCTCGAAAGCATAAACAAAAACACCGTTCTTGTTTCTTTAATGGCGGTCAACAACGAAGTCGGCTCGGTACTCCCCGTGAATGCGGTGCGTTCCGCCGTAAAAAGTGCGGGTGCGCCGGCACTTATTCACACCGACTGTGTGCAGGCGCTTTCCAAAATACCCGTAACGCCGAAAACTCTCGATGCCGACATAATCACCGTCAGCGGTCACAAAATTCATGCGTTGAAAGGCGTCGGCGGAATATACATAAAATCTCCCAACGCCCTCAAGCCGTACATTTTGGGCGGAGGGCAGGAAAAAGGCATCCACTCCGGAACGGAGGCTACTCCGGCGATTTTTTCTTTCGGTGCGGCGGCACGGTGTGCCGTTGACATCGGCAAAAATTCCGCTTACGTCAAATCGTTAAAAGACAGATTTCTCAACGGTATATCCGATTTGCCGTGCATTACGGTCAATTCTCCCGAAGATTCGATTCCTTATATAGTAAACATCTCGATTCTCGGTTTACCGAGCCAGCCGATTGTTAATTTTATGAGTTCCAAAGGAATATGCATATCGGCGGGTTCCGCTTGCAAATCCGGTCACAGGAGCCCCGTGCTTACGGCGATGGGTCTTTCGCCCGAAGTAATCGACAGCGCCGTAAGAATCAGTTTTTCACGCTACAACACAGCCGACGAAGTCGATTATCTCATCGGTGCCGTGAAAGAGGCTGCCGAAAAATACGGCAAAAAATGAAAGGAACATTATGAAAGAAATAATCCTTATAAAAAACGGTGAACTCGCACTCAAGGGGCTTAACCGTTCCGCTTTTGAAGATATGCTCGTTAAAAATATCCGTCGGCGCATAAAACCGTTCGGGTCTTTTGAAATAAAAAAATCGCAATCCACCGTCACGGTCGCACCCGTTGACGAATATGCGGATCTTGACGGCGCCGAAGATGAAATTTCAAGAGTATTCGGCATCGCAGGTTACTCAAGGGCGGGTGTTTGCGAAAAAGATATGGATAAAATAACCGAATTTGCCCCCGTTTACCTTAAAGAGCAACTTCTCGGTGCAAAAACATTCAAAGTCGAAGCAAAGCGTTCCGACAAAAAATTCCCTTTTAAATCGCCCGAAATTTCCGCAACACTCGGCGGAAAACTTCTTGAATGCTTCCCTCACCTTAAAGTTGACGTCAAAAACCCCGACATCACCGTCACCGTCGAAATCCGTGACGAAGCCTACATTCGTGGCAATCAGTTAAAAGGTGCCGGCGGAATGCCTTGCGGTTCGTCGGGCAGAGCGCTCATTCTTATTTCCGGCGGTATCGACAGCCCCGTTGCCGGTTATATGATGGCAAAACGTGGTTTGGAACTTGTCGGCATTCATTTTGCTTCGCCGCCGTACACATCTTTGCGTGCCGAAGAAAAAGTCCACGATCTTCTCACCAAAGTGGCACGTTACAGTGGCAGAATCCGTCTCTATACCGTATCTTTCACCGAAATACAGGAACAGATACGTGAAAACTGCCCCGAAGAATTTTTCACGATTATAATGCGCCGTTTTATGATGCGCCTTGCGAATATGTTGGCATCGAACACCGACTGTCACGCCCTTATAACCGGCGAAAGCGTAGCACAGGTCGCAAGCCAAACAACGCTTGCACTCGGCTGTACCGATGCGGTTGCCGAATACCCGGTTTTCCGCCCGTGCATAGGTATGGACAAAGAAGAAATCATCGCAATTTCAAGAAAAATCGACACATTCGATATTTCAATTCAGCCTTTTGAAGATTGCTGTACCGTGTTCACCCCGAAGCACCCCAAAACACGTCCCCAACTGAGCGAAGTCGTTAAAGCGGAAGCCTCTCTCGATATCGACGGCTTGTGCCAAAGGGCTTACGATTCAATCAAGCAAACCGTTATTACTTCAGACGGCGTTGAAACCGACTAATTACACGTCTTCAACCGACGTTATCAGGTGATATAATGAAAAAAAACAAAACCCCCGACAGTTCGCCGTACATTTATTTTCACGGTGCGGAAGAAACTGTTATGCGAGCCGACGAAACGCAAAAAAACGCAATTTCGAAAAAAATAAAGCGTAAAAAATTCAAAAAAACGGCTATGCGAGTTGTCTCGTTTATACTTGTTTTTACAATTGCCGTGTCCTCGCTTTACCTCGGAAAACGCGGAATTGAAAAATTTCTCGTTTTACGGCAGGAGGAAAAGCAACACAATTCCTCCACACTTCCCGACGATGTAAAAAAAGATCTTGAAAATATGTCGGAAGAAGAAAAGTGGGCGTATCTTTACGAAAAATACCCCGAACTTATCAATGTTAAATTCCCCACCGGAATTCTTTGCGATTACGCACTTTACTATGCCAACAATCCCGAAACCGTCGGCTATATAAGTATCGACGGCACAAAAATCGATTCTCCGGTTGTCAGGGCGGATAACAACAAATACTATCTCAATCACGATTTTTACGGCAAAGCGACAAGTTACGGTGCCATTTACGCCTCGTACAAAAACAACTTTGAGCCTTTCGACAGGAACACGCTCATTTACGGTCACAATATGAGTGACGGTTCAAGGTTTGCCGATTTGCTCAACTACAAAAGCCTTGATTTTTACAAAAAGCACCCCGTAATTCAGTTCGATTCGCTTTTTGAAAAACACCTGTGGAAAATTTGCGCCGTAATCATAACAAACGGCTCGACCGAAAGCGACAACGGTTATTTCTTCGATTTCACATTCAATCACTGTTCCGACGCCTGTTACGGCGAATATATCGAAGAACTCGACAAACGCAAACTGTACGACACCGGTGTTGACCTTTTGCCTACGGACACAATTCTTACCCTTTGCACCTGCACTTATGAATACGACGATGCTCGGCTTTTGATTGTTGCCCGCATGGTGCGTGACGGAGAAGACCCGCAGGTAGACGTAAATCTTGCGTCTTTCAAATCCACTCCCGTTAAATATCCCGATTCATATTACAAAGATCAAAGCAAAAACCCCTACAAGAACGATAAAAAATTCTTCTTATATTAAAAATGTGAGGTGTGAAAATGGAAATAAAAGCATATTCTTTCGAACAAAACAGCCATACGCTTGCGGATATTAAACGTGACGTTGCGCAATGTGTAAAAGACAGCACGGTTTATTTTGAAAGTTACTCCGACCCGAAAGCGCTTTTCACAAATCTCAGCGAATATATCGACAGCACCGATATAATTCTTATCGGCGTTGAAAGTAAAGTTTACCTTAAATTCAAACCGATTCTTATTAAAGCGTTCAACTTTACGCCCGCATACAGCGACGCCGTAGCCAACGCCATAGGCGACACCGTCACCGACGAAAAACTGAAAAAAGCGCACACGTTAGTCCCCAACGAAAGCACGGAACTTATATCACAAGACGGTCTTTACAGCGGTTTTTACATCAAGGATAACGACCAATATATCGTTGTTTTCCCCTTGATTGACACGGTTGTGCCTTACATCCTGCAAAACAGCGGTCTGCCGTTTTTCGCAACCGCCGAAAACAAGCCCGACGTTTTCGAAGAAATACAAAACCGCACAAAGGCATCGGCAAAAGCCGAATCGCTTATAAAAAAACTTGCCGAAAACAACATAAGGCTCGCTATACCCTCAACGCCCGCCGCAAGGATGCTCAAAGACGATATCAAGGCGTGTGACGGCTACGGCGAATACGTATTTTTTACACCGTTCGTAAACGACACGGGTATTGAGGATCCGAAGCAGTATGCCGCACAACTCGCGAAAAGCGCATTGGAATTGAGAAACACTCAGTTAGGTGCCACGCTTTCCAACATATTCCGTGAAAAAAAAGGCGACGAAGTTGTCAGTTATTATTCTTTCATAAGCGTTGCGACAGCCGATAAAGTAGTTGTAAAAAAACTTTTTGCCGATGCGGGCGAGAGTATCGACAACCTTATAGTTGAAGCCACAAACGAACTTTATTCGATGATCGACAAATATCTTGAGGAAACGGTTTTCAAAATGACCGCCTCCGCCGAGGAAATCGCAAAATACGAGCAGTCGCTTATCGAGGCGGAAGTTGTTGCGGATATAACCCCCGAAAAAAAGAAAAGCAAAAAAGGTGTTATCATCGCAGCGGCTGTTTTAACACTTTTAATTGCCGTCTGCGTTGTGCTGGGTCTTTATTTCGGCGATTATTTTGTCGCATCTTCGGATGCCCCTCAAGCCGACAATTTACAAAACATCGGCAATCCCGTTGTGCAAACACCGCCGACAACACAGCAATCGGTCTACAACACGTTTGCCCAACTGACCGAAAGCCCCTCCGAAACATCTATTTTCGGCGTAACAACAACGCTCCCGACGTTTGAACCGAACACTAATTACAGCATAATTTACACGCCGAACCCCAACACCAACAACAAAACCACCGAACCGCAAACATCCGAAAAACCAGCACCCGCACCGAAAACAACAGTAACCGAAAAACCCACAACCGAAGTTCAAAAAACAACCGAGGACGATAACATTATTTTCTGATATACAAATCACAATTCAATAAAAAGGAATAAGGAGAGAACAAAAATGGCAGTACTCATCACAGGCGGAGCCGGATATATCGGCTCGCACACATCAATCGAACTTCTTGAAAACGGCAACGATATCGTTATTATCGACAACTTCTACAACAGTTCGCCGAAAGTCCTTGACAGAATCAAAGAACTTTCCGGCCGTGATTTTGCATTTGAAGAATGTGACATCAGAGACAGAGAAGCGCTCGACAAAGTGTTCAAAAAATACGATATCGACTCGGTAATTCACTTTGCCGGACTTAAAGCGGTTCCGGAATCCTGCGCAAAACCGTTGCTTTATTACGAAAACAACATAAGCGGAACGGTAACTCTTTGCGAAGTTATGGCTGAAAACGGATGCAAAAAAATTGTTTTCAGTTCTTCGGCAACCGTCTACGGCGAACACAACGTCTCCCCTCTTAAAGAAACAATGACCGCCGGCGGCACAACAAACCCCTACGGCACAACAAAATATTTCATTGAACAAATTCTTACCGATGTTGTCGCATCCGACCCCGAATGGAGCGTTTGCATTTTAAGATATTTCAACCCCATCGGCGCACATCCGAGCGGCAGAATAGGTGAAAACCCGAACGGCATTCCCAACAACCTTATGCCTTACATCACACAGGTTGCGGAGGGCAAGCGTGAATATCTTAACGTTTACGGCAACGACTACGACACCCCCGACGGCACCGGCGTGAGGGATTACATACACGTTGTCGACCTTGCGAAAGGTCACCTTAAAGCACTCAACAAAATCCTTGACGACACCGGCGTTTTCGTATATAACCTCGGCACGGGCAAAGGTTACAGCGTTCTTGAGGTTATTTCCGCTTTCGAAAAAGCCTCCGGCTCAAAATTACCTTACAAAATCACCGATCGCCGTCCCGGTGACATCGCAACGTGCTATTCGGACCCCACAAAGGCAAAACTCGAACTCAATTGGGTAGCCGAAAAAGGCATTGATGAAATGTGCGCCGACTCTTACAGGTGGCAACACAACAACCCCAACGGCTACGAGGACTGATATTTTGCAATTCATACCGTTTAATTCACGTGATGCACGTCACAAATCCATATTCGGAAGTATAGTCGCAGGCGAAAACCTGCGGCTTGCCGTTCTTATGCCCAGAAACTTTTCGTGCCGAAAAGTTTCTTTGATTTTTCACAAAGACGGCGAAGAAGAAATATCACGGGATTTATATTGGTGCGGAATGAACGGTGAAAACGAAGAATGGTGGGATATAAACATTTCGTTTGAAACAAGCGGTCTTTATTTTTACCGATTCACCTACGAAACGCCGTTCGGAACGGGGCACATACATCTTCGCTCGTCGGGGTGCGGTGAATTTGCACCGCACGGTAACGAGTGGCAACTGACTGTTTACGAAAAAGATTTCGAAACCCCCGATTGGGTAAAAGGCGGAATTATGTATCAAATATTCCCCGACCGCTTCAACATAGGGCAGAGCCCACCGACGGATTATCCGAAAGACCGCATTATGCACACCTCAACAGAGGAAATGCCCGTTTGGGAACCCGACGAAAACGGCAAGATCCTCAACAACGACTATTACGGCGGTACGCTTAAAGGCATTGAAGAAAAATTGCCGTATATCGCCTCTTTGGGCGTGAATGTTATTTATCTTAACCCCATTTTCGAAGCACATTCAAACCACCGCTACAACACCGCCGATTATATGAAAACCGACCCGATGTTGGGCACAGAAGAAGACTTTAAGTCGCTTTGCAAAACGGCGAAAAAATATTCGGTAAAAATCATTCTCGACGGCGTTTTCAGTCACACGGGGTCCGACAGCATCTATTTCAACCGTGAAAACCGTTACAAAACGCTCGGTGCGTATAACTCCCCCGACAGCCCTTATAAAGATTGGTACACCTTCAAACCCGACGGAACATACAACAGTTGGTGGGGCATTGACACCCTCCCCGAAACAAACGAAGATACCGACTCTTTCATAAACTTCATAGCGGGCGAAAACGGTGTTGCCGAAAAATGGCTCGGCGACGGTGCATACGGATTTCGGCTTGATGTTGCCGACGAACTCCCCGATAAATTCATTTTTGAATTATCGAAAAAACTGAAAAGTCTTAACAAAGATTATTTGCTTATCGGCGAAGTGTGGGAGGATGCCACAAACAAATTCAGCCACGGCGGAAGACGGCAATATCTTTTGGGCAAACAACTCGACAGCGTTATGAACTATCCGTTTGCGAGTGCGATTCTTACTTTTATGCGCTACGGTGTAGCCGAAAACTTTATGGAAAGCATCGTCACCGTTTGCGAGAATTACCCGAAGCCCGCACTTGACTGCCTTATGAACCACATCGGCACACACGACACCGCGCGAATTTTAACGAGCCTTATTTATGACTCCGCAGAACACAAACCACGTCACATTCAAGCACGGTATGAACTCACCGACGGCGAATATAAAAAAGCAAAAACGCTTTTGAAAACAGCAACCGTTTTGCAATATACACTCCCCGGCTTTCCGTCGGTATATTACGGCGACGAAGCGGGGCTTCAGGGTGGCGGTGACCCGTTCAACAGAGCGTTTTTCCCTTGGGGAAAAGAAGATAAAGACCTTACCGATTGGTACAAAAAACTCGGTCAAATCCGTCGCACTTCAAAAAGCCTTAAAGACGGCGTTTTCGTTCCGTTTTCGGCAATGCTTTCGTGCGTTGCCTACAAACGCCTGTGCGAAGACGAAACACTTTTCGTTATAGCAAACCGAAATCCGCACGAAATCGACTATTACCTTCCCGACGATTTCAAATATACCGCCGAAATTTTGCATTCTTTCCCGGTCACCGATTTTGTCAAAATCCCCGCAAACACTTCGGTGATACTGAAAAAACAGCACAAATAAACCGAAAACGACTCCCTTCGACCTCGCACCGAAAGGAGCCGTTTGTTAGATTTTGTTTTTCATTTGTATTCTATTTTGTTTTGTATTTTGTTTTTCTCTTAAACATTTTGTCTTGAATTTAAAACAGTTAAAAATCAGTTGAAGCATCCCCAAAACCGTGATAACATATCATTGTGATATTAAGGAACCCGATACGGTTTTAAAAAACTGTTTTCCGCAATTGCTTCGTCAAAAAGCCTCGTCGGTTGTCGCTCCGACTCAAATACTCTGAAAGTTTTTAAAAGTCTCGTATCTTGATAAAGCCGCCAAAAAAGGCGTAACATACACATACACCGTTCGTGCATATTACGGCAGTTCGCTCAGTTACTATAACACAGCGGGGCTTAAAATCACGGATAGATACTAAGCGGACGTTTGCGGAAATCTTGAAATTTAAATCTTAAAATTAAAAATCCAAAAAAACTGTCCTCGGCAAGCCACAAAACTTGCCGAGGACAGTTTCTTCTCATTCCGCTTTCGGAACGCTCGATTTTATAAAAACTTCTCTCTTTTACGAACCGCTCACATACGTTTTTCCGTTTTCCATGTTAATGCCTTTGACCGCCATCATTTCCGACACGGTAACAAGTTGATAGCCGTTTTCACACAGCCACGGAACAAGCGTGTCGACGGCATCGCCCGTAGAATTATATAAATCGTGCATCAAAACAATTGAGCCGTCCCTGACCTCGTTTTTCACCGTTTTAATGACCGATTCCGCATTTCGGTGTTTCCAATCAAGCGTATCTATCGACCAAAAAATAAACGGCATTCCCGCATTCGCCCGTGCGGTGTCATTAAGCGAACCGCCCGGTGCTCTTGCAACAACGGGCGAAACACCCGTAATATTTTCAACCGCCGTGTTTGTGGAATTGATTTCGTTCATTATTCCGTCGGAATCCGCTTTTGTGAGATTTTTGTGGTGATATGTATGGTTTCCTATTTCACAGTTAAGTGAGACTGCACGTTTTAAGCAATCGGCGTAACCGTTCACCCTCTCGCCGACAACAAAAAATGTCGCTCGGCTGTTATATTTCGAAAGTTTATCGAGAATCCTGTTTGTGACATCGGGATTCGGCCCGTCATCAAAAGTCAGCGCCACCATCGGTTTGTTCGGGTCGATGCCGAAAACGGAAGAAACGGTTGAATCGACATATCCGTCGGAATGCAAAACACGGACAATGTAACTGTTCTTTTTTCCGTAAACGGGGCTTCCGTCAATACAGCCGGTTTCGTTTGAACCGAACGTTGCTGTTTTTATCCATCCGTCACCGGAATTTCTGTAAATCTCATATCCCTTGCAATCGGTGGCTGTGCCCCATTGAAGAACAACGCCTTTCGGACTTAACCGTGCTTTAATTCCGAACGGCGGAACGAACCTGACTGTTACGCCTTGCGAATCGAAACTGCCCGCCGTTTTGCCGTTTATCGGTTGAACGGTGTACATATAAATTCCGTTTTTTGTAACATTTCGGTCTGTTGCTGTTGTAATGCCCGAAGAATTCACCGTTTTTATTTTTGTCCACTTTTCTTCGGCGGTATTTCTTCTGAAAACAGCGTATCCCGTTGCCGAATCGCATTTTTTCCAACTGATTTTAACGCCGTCAAAAAGGCTGACAGCGGTAACTTCGGTCGGTTTTTTTATAACAAGTTGAGAATAACCTGCCGTACTTCCCGACAACATATCGGGTGCGTTGCCGACCGCCCTCACGCAGTATTTATACATTTTGCCGTCTTCGACATTACCGTCGAAAAACGACGGTTCGGTTGTGTTCCCCGCAATTTCGGTTTTGCCGTTATACGCTCTGTAAACATTGTAAGAGGTTGCACCGTAAACAGCATCCCACGAAACGATAATGCCGTCATCAAAATTTTTGACACACAAATTTTCGGGTGTTTCCAACCGTTGCAACGAAAATCCGTTCATGTTATATCCGCTTCGGTTTTGACGATACACCGTTCTTGCGGTGTAAGAATACACCTCACCGCTTTTCACGTCGCAATCCGTAAAAGTATCGGTTTTTGAGGAAAAAGTTTTCAGTTTGACCCAATGTTCTTCGCCGTCTGTTTTTTTGTATATTTCATAAGACGTCGCATACTTCGGCTTTTCCCATTTAACCGTTATGCCCTCGGCGGTGTTTTTAACGCCTGTTATTTTCGGGTTGGCGATAAACGGTTCCGACGATTTGTAATAATGCGAACTTATGCTTTCGCCGTTATACGCTATAACGGTGTAAACATAAGATTTCATTTCTTCAACATCGGAATCGGCAAAATGACAAATGTCCTCGCCTTTTACCTCGCCTATCTTTTCAATATGTTTTAAGTTTTTTCTGTAAATTAAATAGCCCTCGGCACCCGTCGTTTTTTTCCAAACCAATTTTATGCATCCGTCACCCGACGAAACGGATTCCGGCACCGGTTCCGATAACCTCATTATTACTTTGCTTTCACTCAATCTGCTTGAAAAAATATTTTTAAATGCCCTGACCGTATATTCGTATTTTTTCCCGCTTTCAGCCGTTTTGTCGATAAAAACGGTACTGTCCGTTCCGTCGGTTTTGCCTACCGTGTCGGCATAACGCTGTTCCGGTAATCTGCGGTAAACTCTGTATCCGTCGGCTTCGGGCGATTTGTTCCACGTTAAATAAACTCCCGCCTCAACATTCGTCGCCGTTAAGTTTTCGGGCGTTGAAAGACCCACGCCGAATCCGCCCGCATATGAAAACGTTGTCATACAAACCATAAGAATGCTTATGACCGCAAGTGTCAATATAGCCGTTCTGACAGTTCTTTTCATTTTAACACCACTCTGCTTTTGCTGTAATAAAAATCACAATATCATTGTGATAAAAAAATATATCTGTATTATAAATCAAAAAGTGCCAAATCTCAACCGAATGATATTAAATTTTTATTATATGCTGTATTTCCGACAAATTTCGGGTTAATTTCTTTAATACTCTTTACTTTACATCAAAAAAATAATAAAATGGTTTTAAGAACTTCGATTTATTTCGAATAATTAAGGTGCAAAATGACAGATACAAAATATAACAAATCACTTGCGTTAATCTCGGTTTGTGCGGTTGCGGTTCTTGTTGTCGGCTGTTTCTTTTCCTTTTTCACACCGTCAACCGAAACACCCTCAACGCCTGCGAACAAAACACTTCAAAACACAACGAGCCAACCGTTCCGTTCGCTGATAGACACTTCCCGACCTGAAAGTTACGATTCGCTGTTAACGGATATGGTTCTTTTAAGAAACGAATACCCCAACTCGCTCAAACTTTTTACGGCGGGTTATTCCGAAAGCGGAAAAGAAATTTTAATGTTCACAATGGGCAACGGCAAAAAAACCGCACTTGTAATCGGCGGAATCCACGCACGTGAACACATTTCGACAAAATACATATTGCGTGTTATTGAAGATTATTGCTTTCAAAACGAAAAAGGTTCGGGTATTTACGGCAATTTCAATATAAAAGACCTCCTTTCGGAGTATACTCTCTATATCATCCCATGTGCCAATCCCGACGGGCTTGAAATTATTTCGGGGCGAATGTCTCCGAAAAGCAACGTCAGAGTTGCCGATATCACGGAATACAAATCAAACGTCAACGGCGTTGACCTCAACAGGAATTTTCCGCTGGCGTGGGAATATATTAACAACGGCGTAACCTCGCCCTACACACACTATTTTAAAGGTTACAAAAGCGGAAGCGAGAGTGAAACACGGGCATTGATGAAACTTTGCGAAGAAACCGATTTCGAATTTATGCTTTCTTTTCACATCAAAGGCAACTGCATTTTTTGGGGCGACACTTATAACACCGAAAACAACGGTCTTTATAAAGCATTCGCCGAAGATATAGCGAAAAACAGCGGTTTCTTTTTAACAGAACCTACGTTGAAACCGTCGGACTACGGCGGAGGATTCGAAAACTGGTTTCGCCACACATACAAAAAACCCGGCGTCTGCGTTGAGTTGAGTCATTATACAAACACCGTTTCCCCTTGCGACAGCAAAAATTACGATGATTTTGACGGTTTTGTCAACTACGGGCAATCAAAATACGCCGTGGCAGCTGCAATGGCTTCCGACAATAAATAAAATTTCGGAGATTATTATGAACGTTTTTGATTTTGACAACACCATATACGACGGTGAAAGCGTCATCGACTTTTTTATCTATTACTGCAAAAAGGACAAATCGCTTTTAAAATATATTCCCACCGTAACAAAAGCCCTGCTTATGTACAAAAAAGGCGAACTGTCCGTTGAACAGGCTCTTTCGAAATACGGCAAAACCGTAACCGACTATTACATCAAAAATATCGGTATCGGTGATGATTTTAAAGTGTTTTGGGATAATAATATGCATAAAATCAAGCCGTTTTATAAAGAAGTGCAAAGCGACGATGACCTTATAATTTCCTGTTCGCCCGAAATCAGTTTGAAAATCATTTGCGAAAGGCTCGGCATCAAACGCTACATCGGCACATCAATCGACAGCGAAACAGGTGAAATAACTCGCCTTTGTTTCAGAGAGAACAAAGTAAAAGCATTTTTCGAACTGTACCCCGACTGCGAAATCGAAAATTTTTATACCGATTCGCTCAACGACGCACCTTTAATAAACATCAGCAAAAACGCTTATCTTGTGAAAAAGAATAAGATAACAAAAATCAAATAACCGTTTCATTTGATATATTAAAACAAAACCCACACGGTTAAAACCCGAAAGTAAAATATTTACCGACAACCGAAACGAGGTTTAATATTCCATGAACAAAAAAATTTCAATTGTAGTTTCCGTATACAACGAAGCACCCGTTCTTGAAAAATTCTACGGCGAAACAAAAAAAGTTCTTGATAACTGCAACGGTGATTACGAAATCATCTTCGTCAACGACGGAAGTTACGATTCAAGCATTCTGCTTCTCGAAAAATTTGCGGATGCCGACAGCAAAGTTAAAATCGTCGATTTTTCACGGAATTTCGGCCATGAAGCAGCAATGATCGCGGGAATCGACCACGCCGAAGGCGACGGCATTATATGTATGGATGCGGATCTTCAGCACCCGCCCGAATGCATCCCCGAAATAATTAAAAAATTCGAAGAAGGCTACGATGTAATTTCCATGGTTCGCACGGAAAACAAATCGACGGGAATAATCAAAAAAATCACCTCTGTCGCATTTTATAAAATCCTTAACATTTTTTCACCTGTAAAATTCGAAGCGAATTCGTCGGATTTTTTTGCGATATCGTCAAGTGTCGCCGATGTTTTGCGTAAAAATTACCGTGAAAAAATCCGTTATCTCAGGGGATATGTGCAGAGTGTCGGTTTCAACAAAACGACATTGCAGTTTAAAGCGAGCCCCAGAGAAGCAGGCAAAAGTAAATACAGCATAAAAAAACTCATTCTGTTTTCAATAAACACCCTTTGCAGTTTTTCGGATTTTCCGCTGAAACTCGGCATTTATTCCGGCTGTGCGGTCGGTTGCCTCGGTGTTGTGCTGATGATATACACACTCATAAACAAATTTATCCACAATGTTCCCGGAGGCTACACAACAATCGTCGTTGCACTGTGCTTCCTTTTCGCCGTATTGCTGTTTGTTATCGGAATAATCGGGCAATATATATCCATCCTTTTCCTTGAAATCAAAGACCGCCCGATTTATATTGTTAAAAAAGTGATTTCCAAAGGTAAAAAAGAAACCGAAAGCACAAACGAAACCGATGTTTCACACGACGCCGACGGTAAACAATAAAATAAATCTCATTTCAAAGGCATTTTTTTACAGCCCCTTTTTTTACAGCCCGTTTACCGAGTATTTTGCATTTACCTCACGCACCGTTTA
>CAYPAB010000013.1:0-35250 GCA_964408605.1 uncultured Eubacteriales bacterium | reverse complement strand
ACAGAACTTATAAAAATTAACATTTTTTCAATTTTTGCATATTTATCTCAAACATAAGGGGTCTTACGGGCAATATTCCCGTAAAACCCCTTGCTTGTTTTATTATGACCGTTTTATGCGGTCTGCTTTTTTAACATCCCCGATTATTTTTCATCGGTTTCAAGAGTACCGTTCTCGCCTATTCTGTAGACACGGTCGCAGTATTTCAACATACTCGGTCTGTGCGTTGTTAAAATGCAGGTGCGTTTTGGATTCGATTCCATCAAATTGTGTAAAACTCTGTTTTCCGTTTCCGAATCGAGAGCGGATGTCGCTTCATCCATAACCAAAACCTGTGCATCTCGCAAGACGGCACGGGCGATGGAAATTCGCTGAACCTGTCCCTCCGAAAAATTCACTCCACGTTCGCCTATGAGCGTATTGAGTCCCATCGGAAGATCTTCGATAAAACTCCACGCATCGGCAATTTTCAAAGCGTTTTTCAATTCGTCATCCGTGGCGTCGGGTCTCACAATGCGAAGATTGTCGGCAACGGTTCCCGTAAACACGGCACTTCCCTGCGGAACATACGAACAAAACCGCCGTGTGCTGTCGGAAATTTTCACGTTATTTTCGCCGATTTTCATTTCGATTTTGCCGGAATCGGGTTCAACAAGACCCAAAACAAGTCGCAACAGCGTTGTTTTACCCTCGCCGGAAGGCCCGACAAACGCAATCGTTTCGCCCGGATTTACACAAAAATCGACTTCATTGAGCACAGCCTGTTCGCCGTCATCGTAAGTATAAGTAACACCGTTTGCAAAAACGGAAACGCCGTTTTCGGAAGCGGTTTTCAAAAGATCTTCGGCAAGGTCTTTATCCGAATCGTTTTCACGGGAAAGTTCGGTTACCTCCATAACACGTCCCGCCGCCGTCGCAATGGATATTGCACTCGGAACTAACGAAACAAGCGATGAAAAAGACGTGGTCAACTGACCCGAAAGTTGCAAAAACAACGTCATTGTGCCGTAAGAAATGGCACCTTGCCAAAGTCGGTAAACACCCCAGCCGTAGCACGAATATGAAACGACAAGCCCTATAAGTGACATACAAATCGACATTACTATCGAAAACTTGTCGTAATCAAGACGCATTTTTCTGTATGACTGCAAAAGCACCTTGAAATTTTCGGTATATCGGCGAGTGAGGTCGAAAGCCTTGAGCGTTTGAAGATTTTGCATTGATTCTTCACCGAATGATATGATTTTGCCGTTCATTTCTCTGCTTTGCAAATTAAATTTACGCATCATCTTGGCTGAAAACCTCGATGAAAGAACAAAAAACGGGGCACTTATCAATGCGAACACAACCATTGTCGGGTCGTAATACAAAACAATCGCCAAACAGCCGATAAACTGTGTAAGTTTCGTGAAAACATTGGGTATAAATGAAATTACACTGCCGGAAACGGTATTGACGTCACCTTCGAGCCTGTTTATAAGGTCGCCGGAATGATATTTGTTTATATCCTCCCAACGTGACAAAACGATATGTTCATATATATTCGCTCTTATTTCGTTGTTTATGCGTGTTCCGACAATCGACGAGATCCGTGATGCCCCCGCACCGACAACAATTTGAGCGATCGAAAGCCCAACAACAGCCGCCACGGTGACGGCAATTGTTTCGTTGCCGTGTGAAACGACCGCATCTATAAGATATTTCGAAGCAACGCTTGAGCCGAGCCCCATTCCTATGCTCAAAACACCGATTACAACATACAAAAACACTTCGGCACGGTATCGGGAAACATACTTCAAAAGCCATTTCCACTCCGCCCCCATGCTTCGAAAAAGCGCCGTGTATTCTTTTGGTTTTCTCATTTCTGTACTCTTTCTCCCTCTCTTTTGGCGTATACGTTCGGTGTAATTATACAACTATATGCCAAATAAAGTCAATAGAAGCAAGATACCGAAATAATGTAAATCGAACATACTTCAGTTCATACTCACTCTTGAAAACAGTTTGTTAACTTCGTTTTCCAAAGCGGTTTTTTCCGTATCGTCTGACTTTATCTCTCCGCTTATAATCTCTTTGGCTGTTTTTTGCGCCTCGTAAAGTATTCGTGTGTCGGTCATAAGATTTGCCACACGCATATCGGGTAAGCCGTGCTGACGTGAACCGAAAAAGTCACCCGGCCCACGAAGTTCAAGGTCTTTTTTTGCTATTTCGAAACCGTCGGAGGTTTTGCACATAATTTCAAACCGTTCTTTCGCCTCGTCGTTTTGCGCATCGGATAAAAGCACACACGTGCTTTCCTCGGTTCCTCTGCCGATTCTGCCACGCAACTGATGAAGTTGAGAAAGCCCGAATCTTTCGGCGTTTTCAATAACCATCACGGTGGCGTTCGGCACGTCGACACCGACTTCGATCACCACGGTTGAAACAAGCAAATCTATTTCGCCGGAATAAAACCGTCGCATAACCTCATCTTTTTGTTTCGGCTTCATTTGACCGTGAAGCAACCCCAAAGTGCAATCGGTAAAATACGTGCTTTTCAAATAATCGTAGTATTCCGTTGCGGGCACAAGGTCGCTGTCGCTTTCACCGACCAACGGACAAACAATATAACATTGCCTGCCTTGTGAAATATTTTTTCTTAAAAACTTATATATCCTCTCGTGGTAACTTGTCGGTACGCAGTAAGTTTTTATCGGTTGCCTGCCCTTGGGAAGTTCATCTAAAACGGAAATATCCAAATCGCCGTATATCATCATGGCAAGCGTTCGAGGTATCGGTGTTGCGGACATAACGAGCGTGTGCGGATTATTCCCCTTTGCGGAAAGTTCCGCTCTTTGACCTACGCCGAATCTGTGTTGCTCGTCGGTAATAACAAGACCCAAATTTTTAAAATTGACATCGTTTTGAATTATTGCGTGAGTTCCCACAACAATAAAACTTTCGCCGTTTTCAAGGCGTTCCCTTATGAGCCTTTTGTTTTTTGCCGTTACGGAACCCGTAAGAAGTTCGATTTTTACACCGTCACCGAAAAAACCGGAAAGTGTTTTGTAATGCTGGTTTGCGAGAACCTCGGTGGGTGCCATAAGTGCACTTTGAAAACCGTTTTTCATTGCCCCGTACATCAGCGCCGCCGCAACAACGGTCTTTCCGGAGCCGACATCACCTTGCAAAAGACGGTTCATCGGTTTTGTTTTGAACATATCCGCCGTTGCTTCGGCAACAGCCCTTTTTTGCGCACCGGTCGCCTCGAACGGCAAAGAAGCGAAAAATTCAGCCGAATAATCATTTTTCAGCGGTTCGGAAGTTCTGCTGCCTCCCGTAGACTTTTCACCTAACAGACCCAATTGCAAAAGCAAAAGTTCCTCAAAAATCAACCGCCTTTTCGCAAGGAAAAGTTCTTTTTCGTTTTCGGGAAAATGAATGGTTCGCAACGCATCTTCAAAAGGCATAAGACGATACCTTTTTATTATGCTTTCGGGGATAAAATCACGGATATTTCCTTTTATTTCCGACAGGGCGTTTTCGGTAAGACGCTCCAACGTTTTTGAAGACAGCGACGAGGTTGCTTTGTAAACGGGGCGTATTCTCTGCTTTTCGGGTGATTTTTCAAACCGTGGTGAAAGCATCGTTTTGGCACCGTATTTGTCTTTTGTGACTTTTCCGAAGAAAAGATATTCCTCATCTTCTTTCAGTTGGTCTTTAACATATTTATTGTTGAAAAATACTATGCTCATATAATCGGTTCCGTCGGCAATTGCCGTCTTTACCAATATTTTTCCGCCGTTTATTCTAACTGCCGTCGGGCGTTCGGCAATCACCGCTTTAATGCACACGTTTTCATCCGGTTCGGCATCACGAACGGTTGTCAGTTTGTTCCAATCCTCATATGCCCTGGGATAATTACGCAACAAATCGCCAACGCTGAAAATCCCTTGCCCCGCAAGAGTTTTCGCACGAGTTTCACCAACGCCTTTTAAAAACTGCACTCTTGTGTCAAATTCAACCATGAATACCGCCCCCTTTTAAGCGAGATATAAGTAAACAAGCACCGCCGCCGTCACCTGCAAAAAGATTATTACGGGTAAGCCGACCGTAAATTTTTTGTGACGTGTTTTATGGCGTATTTTCAGCATTGTCAACAGTTCCGCAACACTCCCGCCCAAAACCGCCAAAAGCAACAGCGTGTTTTCGGGAACACGGTGTTTCGGATGTTTTTTTGCCGCACGTTTATCATACACGGTTACCGTCGCCGTTACAAGCGAAACAGCAATAAACCAAATAACAATATACTTTTCCATTCTCTCACCGCAAGTTTTTATTAAGAACAAATGTTCTTTTTTATGATAACATATTTTCCGAAAAAATGCAACACTTCTTTTTCGTTGTGTTTTAAAACCGAAACCCCGCGGAGAGTTAATTTCGGCTCTCTGCGGGGAATTTTTATGATTCTTTGTGTTGTCTTGCTGTGTATCGCTTTTGCTTTTTTACTCAACAACGACGCCTTTTTTGAGAATTATGTTGGCGTACAGCGCCGTTTCGCTTGTCGCTATAACAGCATACGCGGTTTTCGCACGGTCATAAAACGCAAAACGTTCGATTTCCGATATTTCGGTTTCTCCGTTATGTTTATTGACAATTTCGCCGTACTCTTTCCAGATAACCGGCGTGGGGTCGCCTTTTGAAGTCTGCATAAGCATAACGGGGCTGTCAACATAACTGTCGAGGGGCATAAGTTTTAAAATCGCATCGAGAATTTCGGGCACATTGTGACCGTCGCAACGTATAAGACGCTTGGCGTTTGATGCGGCGGGGAAATTGCCGTCACCTATAACAATTTCGTCACCGTGACCCATTTCGTCGAGAATTTTGAGCAAATCGGGTGAAATTATACTCGGAATACCTTTAAGCATATAAAAAACCTCCTGATTATTTTAACAATTGGCGTATATCTTCACCTATGAAGTCGATAACTTCAAAGGAATTAAGACGTGATACTACTCTTTGACCGTAGCGTTCTTCGAGTTTGTCAACCGAAAGATTCGATATTATAATCATAGGTTTGCCCGAAAGAACGGCATTATTAACAATTTCGTTTACCGCTGCCTGTGCAAACGGCGTTGCGAATTCAGCTCCCAAATCATCAATGATAACAAGGTCGCACTTGTTCATATCTTCTTCGATGCTGTCGTTACTTCTTCCGAAATGTTCTTTTTCGAGTTGTTTTATGACAGCCGACGCACAGTTATAATAAACGCTGAAACCACGTTGAGTAAGTCTGTTAAGCACGGCGAGGGCAAGATGAGTTTTTCCGAGACCCGTTCCTCCGCTGAAAAAGAAACTGTTGCTTTGCGGTGTAAAACTTTCGGCGTAGGCTTTAAGCATTTCAAAACATCCGCGCATATACTCCCTCGGTGAAAATCCCAATTCGGAATCTTTTATGTCGCTGTAATATTTTACATCGAAGGTTTCGAACGTTGAGCGAGCGAGCATCGGACTGCAAGCGAGTTCGCCCACCGACAGTTGCTGTAAAAGAGCCAAATGGCACTCGCAGAGTTTGCCGTTTAAGATCCCCGTATCACCGCATTTTTTACAGGTATAGGGAACATCGAGATAATCTTCGGGGTAACCCGCCGATTTTATCAACAAGCGTTTTGACTCCTGTGCCTGCAAATTTCTTTTTGCGATCTGCGAAATATCGACTTTTTTGTTTTCGGCACCGACGCTTTTTATAACTTCAAGTGCCGCATTTTTCATTTCGTTTTCAATGTCGAGAAGTTCGGGATATTTCGCAATAAATTCACTCCTGCGTAAAGAGGCGAGTTTTTCAGCCTGTTCCCGTCTTCTTTTGAGTTCCGCTTCAGCCCTTTGGTAAATTATTTCGGAAAACTTCATTCGGTTTCCTCCTCCGACGCATATTTCTCAGCCCATCTGAGAACGCTGTTTCTTCCGACTTTGTCGGTATCGTATGATTTTTTAACTTCTTTGGGCAATGATTTTTTCTGTTGCGCTTTAACGCCGTCGGGGGTTGTAATCCCCGAATCCGTCCATTTTTTCAAAAGTTTGTCTGTATCGGTCAGCACATTGCCCGACTCCGCAAGAGCAAAACTTATAAGTTCGAACGAACAGTTTCTGTCGCCTACCCATCGGCGTAAATATTTTATCACACGGGGTGACGGTGACTCGCTTGTGAAACCGACCCTGCCTTTAAGTTTTTCGTAAACATCGCCTATCTTTTCAAGCAAAAGAAGTTCTTTCTCGACCTCGTCGAGGGTATCTATTCCACGTTTTGCCCAATCTTCCGCCCTGCTTTTTATTGCGGAAGACGAAGTTTTGTTTTCACACTTTTGGTGTTGCAGAAGTGTAATTATCACTTCGGGCGGAAAGCCGTAAAAATCGTATATCATAACAAGCAACGCCTGTGTGTCGTAGCCGAATGTACCGAGAATCGTCTGTGCCTCGTTGCAAATTAAGGTCAGTTCCGGTTCCTCGGAAAGTCGCACGGCAATTTCACGCTGAGTCGGTTTTTTTACGGGCAAAGACCTAACGGGTACTTTTTTTGTTTTCTCGCCGTCGCTTTTTTTTGCGAAACCGTCATCGGTCTTTTCCGTCTCGGAAGTCACGAATTTCGCATTGCCGACTGCTGTTTTTGATGTTTCCGACAAAATTTCGCCGTCAATCGCAATAACCCCGTTGCTCTCCCAAAAGTGAAGGCAGTCGACAACATCCGCCGCCGGAAGCCCCGTACACATTGAAATTTGCTCCGCATCGGCTGAGCCGTCGGGATTTCTTAAAATAAAAAGCAAAACCTTAAAACTTGCAGCGGGTGCAAGTTTTAAGTGCTTATCTATAATGTCTGTCGGCACGGCAACGGCGCCGTTTAAATAATCACATTTGATTTTTATCATATTATTCGGGGAATTTTGCAATAATGCCTACGGATTCACCGTTGACATACTGTGAAATGCCTTTCATATCTATATCTTTGGAAAGTGTACGCCCCGCAACAACGTAACCGTCTTTATCCGACAAACATATCGCATTTGCGCTTTCGTTCTGCGTTCCGCCGAATGAACGTGCCCATATAAGATTGCCGGTTTTGTCGAACGAAGCGATAACTATATCGTCTCCGCCACGGGTGGTAACACCTTTAAGGTCACGTGAAGACGAATTTGATTTGCCCGTCGCAACAAAAGTCCCGTCGGATTTTTCGACAACGTCGACAAGTTCGTCGTCATACTGCCCTCTGAACGGCTTTGCGAAGCCGAAACTTAAATCGTTTTCGAATTTGATTATATATGCATCGTATCCCCCACGTGAGGCAAGGTCGGAAACAAAGATGCTGTCGGTATTTCCCGAATCGGAAGAATTTGATTTTCCGACAACGACAACACCGCCGTTTTTACAAGCGGTTATACCTTTAAACGATTCGATACCTTTGCCCGAAATCGGCGCAACGCCTATATAACTGCCGTCTTTACCGATTTTGACAACTCCCGAATCGGAATATCCCAAAACTTTGAAAAGATCGCCGGAATAGAAGTTACCGACACAGTACAGATTGCCGTCCGTACCTTCAACGACGTTTGAGAAATAGTCGGAGTTTCCGCCTAAAATGTTTTTCCAAACAAGATTTCCGTTTGAATCGTATTTTACAATGCAAGCGGCGGAATTGAGTTCTTTTTTGCCGAAACCTTCCGCATCGCCGTCGTTATTACCGACCGAACCGACTGCGACGATTCCGCCGTCGGAGGTGAGCGTTGCACCGTTGAACAAATCAACGGTTGATGTTCCGAAAATTTTATGCCATTCTTCCTTGCAGTTTTTGTCAAACTTATAAACTACGCCGTCATAATAACCTTTACCCGTTACGCCTCCGACGTTTTTGCCGTAACCAACGGCATAAAAACCGCCGTCAGCGGTCGGCACAACATCGGTTATCGCAAGCATACCCCTTGTGCTTCCTACGGGTTTTTGCCATTTGATGTTACCGGATTTGTCGTATTTGACAAGCACGGTATACGGTGCGATGTAGTTGAGTTCGGCGTATTCTTTAAAATTACCGTCTTTTGAGTTTGTGACGTTTGCGGCGATGTAGTTGCCGTCTTTATCGGTTGCGACACTTGAAAAATAGTCAGCCGCAGTACCGCCCAAAGACCCTTTCCAATCAAGAGCTGCAGGTTCAACGGCAATGGGATTGCTTGTTATTTCGACAATTGTTGTAAAAAGACTGCCCTCGTTATCGACAGCGGTATTGCCCTGACCGTCGGTAACGGCAATTGCGGTTGTGCCCAAAACATTGCTTCCCACACTCGTTTCGTTGGGGTTTTGAGGCAACACAACTTGCTGAGTTACTTTTTCGCCTTTGCTGTTTGTGACTTCCACACCGTTTTTATCGGTAACAACAACGTTAACGGTAACGTCGACTTCCTTATACACAACGGTAGTCAGGTTGTTTCCGTTTGCATCGGTAACGGGAACGCCGTTTGCATCGGTAACATTTACAACTTCCGTTTCGGGAACAATCGTTACCGGAACGCCGTTTTCATCGGTAACGGGAACGCCGTTTTCATCCGTAGCGTAAATTACTTTTGAAGTTTCCGTAACACCGCCTTCGTTCTTTTTGTTTTTAAGACCGACGGCAACGGCTATCGATGTGGCAATAATAACCGCTATAACCGGAATAAGTATGTAATATAACTTTTTGTTTTTACCGCTTTTGTCGGTTTCTTTTTTGGGTTTCGACTTTTCGGCGGATTCTTTTTCAGGTTTCGGCTTTTCGGCGGTTTCTTTTTTAACAATCGGCGGTGCGGAGGGGGTTTTCGGCTTGCTTTCGGGCACCTTGTTCACTTGCTCTGCGGGTGATTCCGCAGGGGTTCCTCCCAAATTTTCGTTTGTGTTTTTGTTTTCGTTTATATTATTATCATTCATAATCAAAAACCTCCGTATAAGATGCTTTTTGAAATTTTTTCATCTGCACACAAAAACTCATGTTGAACTTTATAATATCACAGACTTGCGGATTTTTCAATTGTAAAAACATAACATTCCCAATTTCGTAACATATTTCATAAAAAACAGCCTTAGTTATTATATATTATCAATAATATTTACATTTTACTCAAAAAAATCATTGAAACGGGAAAAAATATGTGCTAAAATACCAAAGTATAGTCACCTTTTTAATATTATTTTAATTTCGGGCGTACTTATTTTAAATATTCGCAGCCTCTCGGCTGTTTTTTAGGGAGGAATTTTTTTGAACGCATATACTAAAGAAAATATCCGCAACGTTGTTATTGCGGGTCACGGCAGCAGGGGTAAAACCACTCTTGCCGAGGCCATGCTTTATCTTTCCGGCGCTTCCGACAGACTCGGCAAAGTTGCCGACGGCAACACCGTTCTCGACTTCGACGCCGAAGAAAAGAAAAGAAAGGTTTCCGTTTCGTCGGCGGTTGCCAATTTTGAATGGCGAAACAGAAAAGTAAACATAATCGACACTCCCGGTCTTTTCGATTTCGAAGGTGCCAGAAGCGAAGGCATCCGTGCCGCCGAAACCGTTATTGTCGTTCTTTCTTCGGGTCACGGCGTTGACGTCGGTGCCGAAAAAACATTGCGTACAGCCGACAGAAGCGGTCTTTCGAAATTCATTGCCGTTTCAAAGTGCGACGGCGAAGACCGTGACTTCTACAAAACTCTTAATGCTTTAAAAGAAAAATACGGAACCGCCATTTGCCCCGTAGTTGTTCCTTTTATGGTATCGGGCAAAGTTGACTGCTATGTTAACTTCCTTCAAAACAAGGCATTCAAATACGATAACGGCAAAGCAACCGAAGTTCCGATTCCCGAAGATTCGCTTATCGAAGAAATTCACGCCTCTTTCACGGAAGCCGTTGCCTCCGGTGACGATGACCTTATGATGAAATTCTTCGACGGTGAAGAATTCACTCACGATGAAATCGTTTTGGGTCTTTCACACGGCGTTGCCGACGGAACCGTTGTTCCCGTGTATGCATGTTCCGGTCTTACGACCGACGCTGTCGACCTTCTTATGAACGGCATAACAAAACTTGCTCCCGCACCCCGTGGCGAAGGCGATATCGCCTGTGACGAAAACGGATCTCTTGCCGCTGTTTGTTTTAAAACGGTTTCCGACCCGTTTGTAGGCAAAATGTCTTTCTTCAAAGTTGTTTCCGGTAAAATCACATCTTCAACAAAACCCTATAACGCTCGCACCGAAGAAGAAGATAAAATGGGCAAAATCGTTACCGTGCGAGGCAATAAACAGGAAGATGCTTCGCAAATCTCCGCCGGTGACATCGGTGTTGTTACAAAACTTTCCGGTTTCAAAACCGGCGACACAATGTGCGACTCCAAAAACCCCGTTGTTCTTGACGGTGTCAACTTCCCCACCGCATGCTATTCAATGGCTGTAAACGTTGTCAAAAAAGGCGAAGAAGACAAAGTCGCATCAGGTCTTAACAAACTTGCCGAAGAAGACGGCTCACTCAATTTCTATACCAATAAAGAAACAAAAGAACAAATCGTTTCGGGTCTCGGCGAACAGCACCTCGAATCCGTTGTTTCAAAACTCAAAAACAAATACGGCGTCGAAGTTGAACTTACCGCTCCCCGTGTTGCTTACAGGGAAACGATCCGCAAGACCGTTGATAAACAGGGCCGTCATAAAAAGCAATCGGGCGGACACGGTCAGTTCGGTGATGTTTTCATCCGATTCGAACCCTATTCGGGCGAGGAAGATTTCGTGTTCACCTCCGACGAAGTTGTCGGCGGTGCCGTTCCCAAAAACTTCTTCCCCGCAGTTGAAAAAGGCTTGCGTGAATGTGTTGCCGGCGGTCTTATCGCAGGTTACCCCATGGTCGGCATAAAAGCCTGCCTCCACGACGGTTCTTATCACCCCGTTGACTCCTCCGAAATGGCGTTCAAAATGGCTGCGAGAATAGCGTTTAAAGCGGCTATCCCCGAAGCCTCACCCACAATCCTTGAGCCTATCGGCACTCTCAGAGCATATATCCCCGACGACAACCTCGGTGATATTCTCGGTGATGTTAACAAACGCCGTGGCAGAGTTTTGGGTATGGGCCCCGCCGAGGATGCAAAAACACAGGAACTTGTTGCCGAAGTCCCCATGGCTGAAATGAGCGACTTTGCCATTGCGTTGCGTTCCGTAACAGCCGGTCGAGGATATTTCACTCTTGAATTTGCACGTTATGAGGACGCTCCCTCAAACATCGCCGAAAAAGTTATTGCTGACGCAAAACTTGATGACGATGACGAATAATACTGTTTATTAAACTCAAAACGTCCGTCACTTCGGTGCATCGGGCGTTTTGCTTTTTAAAAAGTGTTTCACGTGAAACACTTTGTTCAACAACAAGTGAAACATTTTGTTCAACAATATCACTTGCCGTATACATTATTATATGTTATACTTGAATGCGTAAAATCTCATCAAAGGAGCAATAAGATGAATCTAAAAGAAAAAGCCCTCGACGGCATTTCCAAAGTCAAAACTTATTGGAAAACCCCGATGGCGGGACGTTATATGACTTTCCGTGAAATAGCGGCATATTCCGGTGGCGGTATCGGTGCTTATATGATAATCACACTCGGCACCGCTTGTTTGCTGTCCGCAAATAACGTTCTGCTGTCATCCGCTCTCGGAATAGGCGCAACGGATATGTACATTATGTACGTTATCGCCGTTCTCGCCAACATACCTTTAACCGGCATACGTGCCAACATTGTCGACAACACAAGAAACCGTGCCGGTAAATACAGACCGTACATAGTTTCAATGGCACTGCCCGCCGCTGTTATATGTAATTTAATGGTATGGTTCCCCTACAACAAACTTTCCGATTGGCTCGGAACGGGAATGATATTCGGCGAAACAAAAGCGTATGTCGCTAAATGTGCGATAGTAATGGTGCTGAACCTGTTCCTGCACTTTTTCTATTATTTCTTTTACGATGCATACGAAAACCTTATTCACGTTCTTTCGCCCAGTTCACAGGAACGTGCCGATGTTACATCGGTTAAAAGTATAGTATATTCGTTCTCGCCAACCGTTGTAAACCTTTTCACACCTATAATAGCACAGCATATTTTCCATTCAAACACAACTGATATCCGTGTTTACAGGTTGCTTTACCCCATACTCACCGTTTTGGGCTTACTTCTTTGTATCATAGTTTACAAATACACCGAAGAAAAAATCGTTCAGGCAAAAACACACGTTGTGCAAATCAAATTTCTCGACGCTCTCAAAGCGGTTGCGAAAAACAAATACTTCTGGATAACCTCCCTCGCCGGCTGGATAGGATTTTTGGAAGCATCTTATTCCAATATTCTCGCATGGCTTTACAACTACGGCGGTGCGTGTTCGGGCAGTGTTTACGGGCTTGTTGTTACGGTATACGGCAACGCCTCGTTATGGGGAATGCTTTTGGCACCGTTCTGCATACGTAAATGGGGCAAAAAATCCGTATTGGTCGTTACCAACTTGTTCAACATAGTTTTCATACTGTTTATGTTGCCTTTCGTTTCGGAAATAAACAACCTTACAATATGGCTCGTTATGGGATGTCTTTACCTCAACGCCTTGATGGGCTCGTTCGCTCATATTCTCAATCCATCGATCCAAGCCGACATCCGTGAGTATCAGCAATACAAAACAGGCGAACGCATCGACGGTATGTTTTCCGCTGTCGGCACAATCGGAACGGTCATCACACTTTTAAGTTCGATGGTTCTTCCCATAATACAGGAAAAGAACGGCATTACCTCCAAAAACGCTTTGGCGGTTACATCCGACCCGAAAATCCTTAACCGTGTTTTGGGTGACGGTGAAACCGTCGGCGAAATTTTGGCAAAGCAATTCGCCAGCGGTCAGAACAACTACGAAAACGCTTATTCCGCTCTGTATGACCCCGATATTTTGATGAGCCTTATCAAAATCCTTGTTCTTTTATCCGCTTTCGGCGCTTTAATGAACGTCATTCCGTATTTCTGGTATGACTTCACCGAACGCAAACAAAAGTCAATTGTCCGTGTTCTTAAAATCAGAGCAATGTTTGAAGACTACGGGAACGGCGTTCTCAATGACGGCGATCTTGTCGAATCGGTCGATATCATTCGCAAATCACGTGAAATGTCAACCGCTACACCCAAAGTTACTGATAAAAAGTCCTACCGTTCAATCAAAGACAAGGCAAAGAAAAAAGCGGCAAAAAAACTTTACCTCGCCGACAAAGATTATAACGAGGAAATCGAAATCGGCAAATTCGTTTGCGAAGAACTTGATAAGTTCAATAATACGGCAGTTATGTACCGTGTCGGCGAAAGCGAAAAAATATTCCGTGCCGGTTTAAAACATTTCCGCAATATGGATATAAAAACGGAAAAGGCGAACCTTAAAATCGCAAGAGCAATGCCGAAAACAACGGAAGAAGAAAAAGAAATTCGCAAAATCGCAGTTGAAATTGCAAAATCAAAAGTTTCCGCTTGCAAGTCACTCAAAAAATACTACGGCAACGGAAAATTGTTCGTCAAACCCGACTATTCGAAAATCGAAAGATGCTACAACGAAGAAGACCGTCTTGAAGACGAACTCAAGGATCTTACGGTTGAGTTGAGAGCGGTTTCGAAAGCGAAACAGAAAGAAACAGCAAAAACTCTTAAAGGCTCTGTCAAACAACTTAAAAAGAAACTTAAAGAGGCTCGCAAAAACACAAAGACGGTTTCCGATTCCTACGCTTACTTCAACCGTGCCGCAAAGCCGTATCTTGATGCCGAAAAACTTTTGAAACAAAAAGAGAATTACAGCCATATCGAAGAAATCGAATTTCTTTATGACAATGCTAAAATAAGACACGAGGATGCGCAAGAAAAGGCTCGACTTGAAAAAGAAAAGAAAGATGCCGAAGAAAAAGCACTCAACGAAAAAATAAAGGCAGAGAAACTTGCCGCAAAGAGAACTAAAAAGGGTTCAACTCGAAAAACGGAAATGAAAATCCGAAGAAAAAAGACACAATAAAAAAATAAAGACAGGGAACTTTCATCAAGGAGTTTCCAAAAGCGAAAAACTTGTTTCACGTGAAACAAGTTTTTCTACACCTGTCGGATATCTTGGTTTTTCGACATCACTCTGTTTTTTTATCGTTTTTGTTGAAAAAAATGACACTTTTAAAACAATATTCATAATTTGTTCACATTTTACGGCGAACTTTATAGTATAATGCCTTTGTGCTTGGAAAGGGAGCCGCACCCGAGTACATGTACACAGTTTCTTTTTTCAGAAACTAACCCCTCCTCAAGTAAAATGGTACATGGTGTTATGCCGTGTACCGGAAATGCATCGGTTGTCCCCACAACCGATGCATTTTCCTTTTTAAAAATCTTATTTTATATTTTTTGAAACTTTCATCTTTTTTAAGTATAAAAGCAAAAATATTGTTTCGCCGTCGGCAATCGACGTATATTTCGTTTGTTTTTGTTAATAATTAAACTGACTTTAAAAAGGAGCGTTTAATTATGGATGACAAAAACGATATGAATTCCCCCGACCGAGAAAACTCAACTCCGGAAATCCCCTCAAATGAGCCGGCATCCGAAACAAAACCGATCAAAGATTCAAAATCGGTAAGTGAAGCGACAAAACACCGTCAAAGAATGCGTGGAATAAAAATCGCATATGCCGTTGCGTTGCTTGTTGCAATCGGCGGTGCTTTTACCGCGAAAACAGCGACGGACAACGCATTGGAAGGTCTCACTTCGACTTTTCCGAATGCTGAAACCGAAACATCGGAAATAAGCCAATATGAAAACCTTAATCTTTTCGATATAACCGACGAACCCGACTTCGAAGTTCGCAACAACCTCACGGATGTTCCCGACACACGTGAAGAAACCGAAAAAGAAACGCAAAAGGAAACGGAACCGCAAACGACCGAAGGCGAAAAATCGAAATTCGCAAAGCCGTATTCCGATTATTACACTTTGCCTTTGGGAACTGACATAACATTAGATTACAGCCCCGAAAAGCCGATATATAACGCAACAATGGGTGATTGGCGCACACATTCGGGAATCGACTTTAAAGGTGCGGACGGCGCACAGGTATTATCGATCGCCTACGGCAAAGTCACAAAAATTTATGACGATGCGTTGTACGGCACGGTAATCGAAATCGACCACGGAAACGGCGTAACCGCAAAATATTGCGGGCTCAACAAAGATGTGACCGAAGTGAAAACGGGCGACACGGTAAAAGCGGGATCGCTCATAGGTTACTTGGGCGGTGTTCCGTGTGAAAAATCGGATTTAAGCCACCTGCATTTTGAAATCGTATATAACGGAAAAAACGTTGACCCGTTGGAACTTATGGGGAAATAAGAACACCGAAAATATATACCGTAAATCGTGACCGAGCCGTATTTGGCTCGGTTTGTTCTTTCCGCATCTTTTTTCCTATCCCCTTACAAAAAGGCTGAAAAAACAGCCCCTTATTCTTTCCGCCTCTTTTTACGTCTTAGGTTTTTTGTTTTTTCAACAAAACGAGAACAAAATGTTTATGAAATTATACAAAATTATCCGCCTTATGTTGACAAATAAAAAATGAAAATATAAAATTTATTTATAAATTTAAGGAAAAGGATGATTTGTATGCAAAACGTAAGAAAACGCAGATTCGTCTGTGTTCTTATAATGTGTATTATTATGTTCACTTTGGGTACGATTTGTTCCGCAACCGGAACGGCACCCGACTCCGACGGTACGCCTGCGGTTGAAACCGCACTTCCCGATGCCGGAAATACTTTTACCGTCGTTTACGACGAATCCGACCCCGAAGCCAATGTCGAATACGATTTATCCGACGGTGATTCGGCTCTGTCGTATGTCGACAGTTATGCCGACAACCTCGAAGCCGACCCGAACTTTAAAACAAATGTTAAAACCGCTATTGCGAAAGTGCGTGAAACAATTCCCTCATATGCGACGTTTGCGGCACTTCTCGCCCCGATTATAGCAATCGTTTTGGCACTCATCACAAAAGAGGTTTATTCCTCTCTTGTAATCGGTATCGTTGTGGGCGGTGCCATTTACGCCGGCGGTAACTTCGAAGGCACGATAATCCACGTAATAAGCGACGGTTTTATCGGCAACCTTTCCGACTCGTATAATATGGGTATCCTTTTATTCCTTATTCTTCTCGGTGCACTCGTCGCAATGATGAACAAAGCGGGTGGCTCGGCTGCATTCGGAAGATGGGCTTCTTCTCACATAAAATCACGTGTCGGCGCTCAACTCTCGACAATCGCACTCGGTGTTCTTATTTTCATCGACGACTATTTCAACTGCCTTACAGTCGGTTCCGTTATGCGACCCGTTACGGACACACACAAAGTTTCCCGTGCGAAACTGTCATATTTCATTGACGCCACCGCCGCACCCGTTTGCATTATAGCACCCATCTCATCTTGGGCAGCGGCTGTCGCGGGCTTCGCGAGAAGTGCGGGTGCCGAAAGCGGAATCAGTCTGTTTATTCACGCAATACCCTACAACTTCTATGCATTGCTTACAATAACAATGATGATATTCCTTGCGATTACCGGTCTTGATTACGGCCCGATGAAAAAGCACGAGAAAAACGCACAAGAAAACGGTGACCTTTTCACAAGCGGCACAAAGCAGGCTATTGAAGAAATGACCGTTAACGAAAAAGGCCGTGTTATCGACCTTGTTTTGCCCATCATCGTTTTGATAATCAGTTGCGTAGTAGGTATGATCTATTCGGGCGGTTTCTTCTCCGGCACAGGTTTCATCGACGCATTCTCAAACAGCGATGCATCGGTAGGTCTCGCATACGGTGCGTTTATTTCGATTATCATAACAATAATTTATTACCTCATAAGACGTGTTCTTTCATTTACTCAAATTATGGAGTCGCTCCCCGAAGGCTTTAAATCTATGGTTCCCGCAATTATGATTCTCGCTTGCGCTTGGACTCTTAAAGCAATGACCGATTCTTTGGGTGCAAAAGTATTCATTTCACAACTTATTGAGGGTAGCGCCGGAACGTTCCAGGCATTCCTCCCCGCAATAATTTTCGCTATTGCCGTCGGACTTTCTTTCGCAACAGGCACATCTTGGGGCACATTCGGTATTTTGATACCCATTGTTCTCAGCGTGTTTACGGCAGACAATCCGCTTACTATTGTTTCGATTTCGGCATGTATGGCGGGTGCCGTTTGCGGTGACCACTGTTCGCCCATTTCCGACACAACAATTATGGCTTCCGCCGGTGCACAATGCGACCATTTGAATCACGTTTCAACACAGTTGCCTTATGCGTTGACCGTTGCCGCCGTTTCGGGTGTAAGTTACATTATAGCCGGATTTATTCCCAATTGGTTTATCGCATTGCCGATTGCACTTGTTTTGATGATTACAACTTTGTTTGTAATCAAAAAAGTTACGGCGAAAAAAGCATAAAACATTAAATTTTAAATATTTGTTGGTTTTTCCAATCAATTAAGGGGTTCTGCGGGTGTTATTCACACCCATAGAGCCCCTTGTGTTATACCGTTCGGCTTTTTTTAACATCTAATTCAACACTTTTTATGTTTTTTATGATATAATTATGATATAATTAAGTGTAATTTATCATTTGGGAGATGAAATATGAAAGACCAAAACAAACAAAAAATTCTGAAAAACCTTAAAAAGTTTAAATTGAAAAATTTCTGTATGCTGACCTTGGCGGGGATGATAAACGCATTCGGAGTGACTGTGTTTTTAAATCCCGTTAAACTGTACGACAGCGGGATTTCGGGCACATCAATGCTTTTGGCACAAAAAACGCCCGAATACCTTTCCCTTTCGGTATTCCTTCTTATTTTAAACGTACCGCTGTTTCTTTACGGTTTGAAAAAACAGGGCAGTCACTTTACGGTGTACGCTATTTATACCGTTGCGATATATTCTCTCACGGCGTGGCTCATAACCGATGTCATACCGATAGACGTCAACATCGCTTCACCTCTCGCCGGCACGGATTTGCTCCTTTGCGCATTGTTCGGCGGTATGATTTCCGGTGTCGGAAGCGGTATGGCGATACGCTTCGGCGGTGCTATGGACGGAATTGAAGTAATGGCGGTCGTTTTTGCGAAAAAACTCGGAATAACCGTCGGAACATTCGTTATGATATACAACGTCGTTTTATATATCATCTGCGGTGCGGTAATCAACAGTTGGATTTTACCGCTGTATTCAATAGTCGCATACGGCGCGGCACTTAAAACGGTCGACTTTATTGTTGAGGGCTTCGACAGGTCAAAATGCGCAATGATTGTCACGTCACGCCCCGACGATATTTGCTCGATTCTTTCGGAAGTATTCGAAACGGGCTCAACAAAAATCGAGGTAAAAGGAGGATATTCGAACCTACCGAAAACAATGATATATTTTATTGTAAACCGCTTTCAGGTTGCAAAACTTAAAGAAATCGTTCACGAAGCCGACCCTCACGCATATATCACAATAAGCGAAGTCGCCGATGTTTTTACTTCCGAACACCAAAACAAAGACACATAAATTAAACCGGACGGTTCACAAAAACAGACCGCAGAAAAACCGAGCAAAACATATGCCTTAAGGGGGTTTTTACAGGAAATACGCCTGTAAGAGCCCCCTTAAATAAAAATACGAAAGTCATTGACAACTATCATTTGATAGTTTATAATAATTAACAAGGAGGCGGTTAAAATAAAGCATAATATGACGTCAAGCCGAAAAGAAATAAAAGACTTTTTGCAAAAATTAAAAGATTTTTTAAATGAGCCGGATTTTAACATTGACGAAAACTTATTTTTTATCGCAAAAAAAGAAAATAAAGATACTTTGTTAGATTTAAACTATGATGTGTATGATATAATAAACGAACTTTTGACTCTTGATATCAAAAATTACTCCGAGACATTATTTGACGACAGAGATGAAAATCCACCGCTTCTTTATGTGTTCGGGAAAATTATTTCGGGAAAAGAAATTTATATGAAAATAAAACTGAGGGAAAATCCAATTCCGAAAGTCATTGTTTGTGTATCTTTTCACAAAGCGTTGCATACCATGTCGTACCCATATAATTAGATGTGCTTTTTAATTTGAAAAGGAGGAATTAAATTGACAACAAATAACAATTATTGCCCTATTTGCGACAAATGCCACGATTTTATTTTAGTTGAACGTGAAAGAACGGTTTCCGTAAAGAACGAAAACATAAATTGCACACAAAAATTTTATGTATGTTGCGAAACAGGTGAAGAAATTGAATTCGAAAGCGGAAAACTCCTTAACGAGAATCTTGCGTTAGCGAGAAACGCTTACAGAAAGAAACATAATTTGTTAACTTCGGATGAAATCAGAAAAATCAGAGAAAAATATAATTTTACGCAATCCGAACTTGCCCTCGTTTTAGATTGGGGCGAAGTGACTATAACCCGTTACGAAACAAAACAGATACAAGACGAAGCACACGACACACTTTTGCGTTTGATTGACTCAGATCCGAAAGTCATTTTTGACAGGTTAAAATCCCACCGCAATATGTTTTCGGAAGAACGTTATCAACACTTAAAAGACATTTTAACAAAATATATTTCCACCGATGGCGTAATCAATACAAAGCGAAAAGTAATTAAAGAAATGTACGTCAATTACGATTGCGAAAGCGACGAAAACGGAAATAAAATTTTAGATATAGACAAAACTATTGATGTAATTTCATATTTTGCAATATATATGCCGGATTTGTATAAAGTCAAACTGATGAAACTGTTATGGTATGCGGATATGCTGTCTTTCAAAGAAAACGGTTCATCATTAACAGGTTTGGTTTATATGCATCAACCTCACGGTGCTTTACCTCACGGACACGCTGAAATATTGTCGCTCAATGAAATATGCGTTACGGAAGAATCCAACCCGCCTTATGAAAACTCAAAAATTCATATAACAAGCAAAAAAACTTTAGAGGAGTTGAATTTGACAGGTTCGGAAAAAAACCTTTTAGATAGGATTATTGCGAAATTCAAAAATTACAACGGCACAAAAATTTCCGAATATATGCACAAAGAACAGGCGTATATAAGAACTTCAAAAAATGAAATAATACCTTATCATTTTGCAAAGGATCTAAATCCCTTCTGATGTAAAATCAACGGGGCTGTAAAAAAAATGCAATTTCTTACATCCGCTTTTTGAGGGGATAGGAAAAAAATGCAGAACGGACGAACCGAGCAAAAACAAGGTGTCAGCCTTGTTTTTGCTTGCCCGAAGGTGTACGGAGGTACATCGAGAGGCGAGGTTCGTTCGTAGCATAAAACATTTTTGTGTTTGTTGATTTTTTCGATCAGTTAAGGGGTTCTACCGGTATATTGTTACACGTTCCCCCCACCTTCGCATTATGCGGTTTTATGCGGTCTGCGCTTTTTTTACATCCCCGTTTTTTATTATTTCATTATTCCCTTCAAGAAGTCGACCGCTTTTTGTATATCCTTTTCGGGATTATCGCCGACTTCACGTTCGATGGTGAGGAAGCCGTTATAACCGATTTCTTCGAGTGCCCCAAGATATTCGGGGAACGGAACACTGCCCTCGCCCAACGGCACTTCGATAAACGACTCGTCTGTAACGATAACGTCTTTTTTGATTCCGTAAACGATTTCGGGATCTCTGAAGAAAATCTGTTTACCGTCTTTCGCATGGGTGTGGACTATGTATTTTTTGAGGTTGTGAACCGCCTGAACGGGGTCATCACCCGTTACCATAACAAGGTTTGCGGGGTCAAGGTTTACGCCGACACCGGTTGAGTCGAGGCTGTCGAGAAATCCTTTTAAAACGGCGCTTGTTTCGGGGCCCGTTTCAACCGCAAAATGCGCATCGATGGAATCCGCATATTCGGCAAGTTCACGGCATGCCTCCTGCATAATTTTAAATCGCTCGTGATTAGGGTCATCGGGAACGACACCGATATGTGTTGTTACGATATCGGTTTCGAGTTCTTTAGCCAAATCGAGTATTCTTTTTGACTTTTCGACTCTTTCCGTGTTAAGTTCCCTGTGAATAAATCCGCCGCCGCCCAAATCACCGCAAAGAGCGGAAATAACGAGCCCGTTTGATTTTACAAGGTCAAGGAACTCTTTTCTTTTTGAACCGACAAGGTTTTCGGGTGACATTTCACCGCGTGTCGCATAAACCTGTATGCCGTTCGCACCGCACTGTGCCGCCTTTTTGACGGCAGTGGGAATATCCGTTCTGAAACTGTCGATTATAACGCCGATGGGAAATTTTTTCATAAAAACACCTCTCGTTTTTAAATATCTGTTTGACTGTTGTTTTCGGGCACTTGCGACGAAATATTCGTATTTCCCGAATTGTTATCATTTTCGCAATTGTTAAAATTTTGAAAATCGATGCGGTTTTTCAAGGGATTCGCCGTCGGTTGAAGATACGGTTTTTTCGGTTATCGCAAAACCGACAACGGAAGAACTCCGAAAAGGAAAATCAACGAAAAAACGGTGAAAAATTTCGTTCCGTTTTTCATTTTATTTTACTCCTTTGATTTTATCCCAATATTCTTTTGCGGCTTGTTCCTGCTTGTTGTCGCCGTATTCATAATAATGAACATTTTTAATGGCATCGGGCAAATACTGTTGCTGAACCCAGCGGTTCGGATAAATATGAGGATATTTATAAAACTGACCTCTTACCTGTGCATCGTCACCGTCAAAATGTTTGTTTTGCAAATGACGCGGAATCGGCCCGCTTTTGCCTTTTTTTACATCGTCAATCGCCGCCGCAATCGCATCGTGACCCGTGTTTGATTTGGGCGAATTGCACACCAATATAACGGCATCGGCAAGGGGAATTTTTGCTTCGGGCATACCAACTTGCAGTGCGATATCGGTTGCCGCTTTAACAATCGGCATAATCATCGGGTAAGCAAGACCGACATCTTCCGACGCACAAACAAGAAGCCGACGTATTGCGGAAGTCATATCGCCCGCCTCAAGAAGCCGTGCCAAATAATGAATGGCGGCATCGGGGTCGGAACCTCTCATTGATTTTTGAAAAGCCGATAAAATATCGTAATGCTCGTCACCTTCTCGGTCATAACGCATAGCACTTTTTTGAGTGAGAGATTTTGCGTTTTCAAGCGTAATTATCCGCTTTTCATCGGGAGCGGGTTTTTTTGCACCCAAAACGCACAGTTCCACGGCGTTAAGCGATTTTCTCACGTCGCCGCCGCAAGACGATGCGATATATTTTGAAACTCCGTCTTCGATTTCGAAATTTTCCTGCTTTTCTTCCTCTAAAAATTTAAAACCTCTGTTCACCGCCGATTCGATTTCGTCGGGGGTAACATATTTAAACTCAAAAACAGAAGAACGGCTAAGAATTGCACTGTAAACGTAAAAATAAGGGTTTTCGGTTGTTGAGGCAATAAGTGTTATGGAACCGTTTTCTATGTATTCAAGTAACGTTTGCTGTTGTTTTTTGTTGAAATACTGAATCTCGTCAAGATATAAAAGAATCCCGTTGGGCGCTGTAAAAGCGTTCAAATCTTCAACGATATCCCGAATATCCTGCGTTCCCGCAGTTGTGCAGTTAAGTTTTCTGAGTGTTCTGTCGGTTTTTTTCGCAATCATTCTCGCAAGGGTCGTTTTACCCGTACCCGACGGGCCGTAAAATATCATATTCGGCAATTCACCGGATTCTATGATATTTCTTAACGGCATTCCGTCACCGACAAGATGTTTTTGACCGACAATTTCGTCGATTGTCTGCGGACGGATTCTGTCCGCAAGCGGTGTATGCATTAAATCACCTTTTATTTCCGTTTATTTTCTGTTTTAAAGATAAAGCGAGAACAATTCCAAACCGCCGATTATAAGTGCCAAAAACATCGGTACGGTTCCGTATTTTTTATAAAGATATCTTTTCAGATCATCACCGTTAAGCCCTCTTTTTTCGGCTTTGTCTATATTTTTCTTCAGTTTTTCCATATACCGTTTGTTTGCGAAAAGACCCAAATAAACCCTTATCGCAAATAACAAAACACCCGAAACAACCGTAACATACGTCGGAACGGTAAGTTCATTCATAACTTTTAAAAGTTCCTGCTGTTTGGCGGTTAAAACAACGTTATCCGACGTTGACGTGTAAGAAGCGATGTTCATTAAATATTCGGGGTCTTCCTGCGCACATTCGGTATTTAATTTAACAAATTCCTCGTTACCCAAAATATAATAACCGGTCAAGCCGAATATCAAAATATATATCGCTAAAACAAGAGCGGAAAATTTATACATTTTGCGGTAAAGAGTCCACGCAAACGGAGTTAAAAACGCAAAGAAGTTCCACGAAATACCTTTTTTGATGTTATCCATCAACATAAATCTCGGAATATAATATTCTCGGTTTTTGCCGACGGCGATTTCGTAAAGATATGCGTGTTTTCCGCCGATAAGAGCATCTTGAGACGGATTTCCTTTAAGAAAATCGGGAAGTTGCTCAAAAGTTTTTAAAATATTATCTTCTTCGGTCGGGTTTTTAACGGGTTCTTCGCTTTTTTGCGGTTCACCGTCATCGGCTGTGGCGACGGTATATGTTTCGGCAACGGAGTTTTCCGTGCCGTGAATATGCTCGTTAAAACATTTTCCGTTTTTCAAATAGCACTCTTTATGGTGGGGAGTTCCGCATTCGGGACAAACCGCAATATCGTCATCTTCGTTAAAATTTTTGTTGCAAACGGGACAAATATATTTTTTAAAATCCATTTTTCTTTCTCTTTCTTTTCATATATTATTTCAGTAAAATCAACCACTTTCAATATTACAGTAAACGCTTGTAAATTGCAATACGGTAAAATTGAAATTTTCTTAAACTTTTGAACAATTTTTGTCAGTTATTTGGTGAATTAGGTTGAAATAATAACACTTGTATGCTATAATTTAATGGAATATATATTGTTATTTTATATACTTATTATTGTGAGATTTTGGGGTGAAATTATTGGATAACATTTATGAACTGTGGGCTGCCGTTTTACAGGAACTCACCGGTTCTGTTTCAACGGCGGTTATGTCCACTTGGATAAAAACATTGGAACCCGTTTCTTTTGACGATGACTGCCTCGTTCTTGAAACATCTTCCGAATTTAAAAAGAATATAATCGACAGAAGGTTCCGTGCGGAAATTCAAAATGCGGCATCAACCGTTTTGGGGTTTGAAATTACCGTAAAAATTGCCGTTGACGAGCAACAAAGCGAACTTTCGGGTGCAAACACACAAACCGATGCTTCAAACATACAGTTATCGGTTAATAAAGAGGTCGAGCCGAAAAACTTCGAGCCGACATTCGGTAACTTTATTGTAGGTTCAACAAACCAGTTCGCTTATGTCGCGGCGGTCGCCGTTACGAATAATCCGGGAAGCGTACATAACCCGCTGTTTATTTACGGTGAATCGGGTCTCGGAAAAACGCATTTGCTGAAAGCGATAAGAGCTGAACTTAACAAAACTCGTCCCGGAATGAATATTCTGTTCACAAGCGGTGAAAATTTCCTTAACGAAATGATTAACCACATGGGCGAAAAAAATATGAGCGAATTCCACGACAAGTACCGAAATGCGGATATACTTTTGATGGACGATATTCAGTTTATCGGTAAAACGAGTGTCGCACAGGAAGAATTTTTCTACACGTTCGAAGCACTTATAAATCAAGGTAAACAAATAGTCCTCACGTCGGACCGTCCCCCGAAAGACATTCCGACGCTTGAAGAAAGGCTTCGCAGCAGATTTATTCAAGGTCTTCTTGCCGACATTCAACCGCCGATGCTCGAAACGAGAATAGCGATTATACGCCGTAAGGCGCAGGCGTTTGAAATGAATATACCGGATGACGTTGTTGAGTTTATTGCGGAAAGGCTTAAAAACAACGTGCGTCAAATCGAAGGTGTTGTAAACAAACTTTACGCCGTGTATTCAATCGACGGCAATCCGCCGACGATAGGTGTTGCGAATGACATAATAAAAGATATCATTTATTACGCCCAGCCGACCGAAGTCACCATTAACAATATCATCGATAAAGTCGCAAAAGCATTCGGTGTTTCCTCCGACGATATACGTTCCGAAAAGAAAAAGGCGGAAATATCAAATGCAAGGCAAGTTGCGATGTATATTATAAGGGAAGTAACAAACCTGACTTATGAAGAAATCGGCGCTCAGTTCGGCGGTAAAAAACACTCGACCGTTATTTATTCAATTGAAACGACCGAAATCAAATTGGAGGACAACCCCCAATTGAAAAGTACCGTTTACGATATAATGAAAAGCATTAAAGACGAAAGAATCGACTGATTTTTTGAACAATTTAAACACCTATGTTCAAAAAGTTATAAACATTCTGAATAACGCTCTTTAAAAGAGCCGATTTACAAACATTACCTAACATTTTTCCTACAATAAAAAAAGACGTGTCTTCTTCGGTAAAATAAAGGCAAAAAGGCATATTCTACATTTTGAACACACACTACTAATACTACTGTTTAATATATTATTTTGAGCATAAAATTTAATTTTATTCCACATCGGAGGCAGAATTATGAAATTTAGTTGTAACACAACAATTTTAGCGGAAGCATGCAACATAGTACAACGCGGAGTTTCTCAAAAAAGCACAATTCCGTCAACGGAAGGTATCTTTATACAGGCAAAAAATTCCTGTCTTACTCTCACGGGGTATGACCTTGAAGTGGGAATCACAACTTCCATTGACTGCACAACTCAAACCGAAGGAAGCATCGTTGTTAACGCAAGGCTTTTCTGCGATATTTTAAGAAGATTGCCGAGTGCGACAGTAACCGTAACGGTCGACGCACACAATCTTTGCAAAATCTCATCGGGTGAGTCGGAATTTTCGCTTGTCGGCATTCCCGCAAACGACTATCCCGAACTTCCGACCGTTTCGGGAGGCATTCCTTTTGCAATAAAACAGGGTGTTTTGCGTGATATGGTAAAACAAACGATTTTCGCCGTTGCGGTGCAAGATATAAAACCCGTTCACAAAGGAATTAAATTCGAAGTTGAAAACAACAACTTACGCCTTATTTCGTGCGACGGATTCCGTTTGGCAATAAGAAATGAAGCAATTGAATATTCGGGCGACGATATGACATTCGTTGTTCCCGCAAAAACTCTTTCCGAAGTTATCAAACTTGCCGATAACGACGAAGAAAACATCACTTTCTCAATAGGCAAAAAATTCATACTTTTCGAAATCGGTAATTACAGAATTATTTCACGGCTTTTAGAGGGCGAATTTTTCAACTATAAAAATGCAATCCCCGCCGAAAGTTTAACTAAAGCGAGAGTAAATTTAAAACTTATTCTTGAAAGCGTTGAAAGAATTTCACTTCTTATTACCGGCAAAATCAAAAGTCCCATTCGCTGTGTTTTTGACGAAAATACAATAAGAATTTCAAGTGCAACCGCATTGGGCTCGGCAAACGATAAAATTCCCGCATCAATTGAGGGCAAACGTGTTGAAATCGGTTTCAACAACACATATCTTACCGACTGTCTTCGCACGGTGGATGCCGATGAAGTAAACATCGAACTCTCAAGTCCGGTATCCCCCATTATTATAAGGCCGATCGAGGGTGACAGTTTCATTTTCCTTATAATCCCCATGCGTCTTAAAAATGAAAACATAGGTTGATAAAAGTTATCGACAGTATTTGAAAGAATGTTCAAAAATGAAAATAAAAGTTAAAGTTGTTCCTAAAGAACATAAAGAATTTGTTTTAAAAGGTGACTATATAAGGCTCGACGACCTTTTAAAAAACGTGTCTGTAGTAAACACGGGCGGTCACGCTAAAATTGTTATTCAAGACGGCGAAGTTAAAGTCAACGGCGAAGTATGTACAATGCGCGGAAAAAAACTTCGCAAAGGCGACTGTGCCGAATATGAGCGTATTATTTACGACATAGTTTAAGTTTTTTTGGGAGGATATATGAAAATAAATTCCGTTGAACTTAATAATTTCAGAAATATTTCCTCCCTGAAACTTGACGCAACAGACGGAGTAAACGTAATATACGGTGCAAACGCACAGGGTAAAACAAATATTTTGGAGGCACTGTGGCTTTTTACGGGATGCAAAAGTTTCAGAGGTTCAAAAGATGCCGAATTTATAAAATTCAACGAGGAATTTGCCAAAATAAACCTCGATTTTTCCGACAGTGCCAGAAATAAAAAATCCGAAATAATAGTAAGCGAAAAAAAGAAAAACGTTTCTTTAAACGAAGTCGGTTTGCGTTCTTCGGCTGATTTAATAGGTTCGTTTTATGCGGTAATATTTGCTCCGTCGCATTTATCTTTAATAAAAGACGGGCCGGCGGGCAGACGCAGATTTTTGGATACCGCAATTTGTCAAATAAAACCCTCGTATGCGGAACACCTTGCCGGATACAGGCGTTCGCTTTTTCAACGCAACGCACTACTTAAAGATTTGCATTTAAGCCCGCAGTTGTATGATATTTTGGACTCGTGGGATGACAGACTTGCACGTTATTCCGCTGCGGTTGTTTTCGAACGGCTTAAATATATAAAACTGATATCCGAATACAGCAAGGAAATTTATGCCGGTATATCGGAAGAAAAAGAATCTTTCGGCATTACATATTCGAGAAACGATTCTGAAAACGTTGAAATGACGGTTCACGATTTGTACTGTACGGAACTTGAACGCATTAAAAATGCCAGAAAAGAAGATATATTATACAAAACAACAACATTGGGCCCTCACCGAGATGACATTGAAATTTTAATAAACGGCGTAAGCGCCCGTTCTTTCGGCTCTCAAGGTCAGCAACGCTCATGTGCGTTGGCTTTAAAGTTGGGTGAAGCGGAAATTATAAAACAAATAACGGGTGAAACACCGGTTGCGCTTCTTGACGATGTTATGAGCGAACTTGACGAAAAACGGCAGGATTATGTTCTTAACCATATAAACGACAGGCAGGTATTTTTAACATGTTGCGATCCTTCGCAGGTGTTAAGGCTGTGCAACGGAAAATCGTTTATGATAAACGGAGGCGAAATAGTTTAGTGTTTATTCATATAGGTCACGATACGGTGATAAGGGATGAAGAAATAATCGGTATTTTCGATATGGAAAACACAACGGTTATGAGAAAAACGGTTGATTTTCTTAACAATGCCGAAAAACAAAAAATTGTTCGCAACGTTGCACCTTATGAACTTCCCAAATCTTTTATAATATGTGAAGAACCTTCGGGTAAGGTTGTTTATATATCACCCGTTTCGGTCGGAACGGTTTTGAAAAGAACGGAGCAATCCAAAAAAGGAATTTTTTAATAAATTAAGTTAAATAATTAAATGATATAGATTTATTTATATTTTCTACGGAGGTCAGTATTTTGGACGAAATTATTAAAACCGAGGCAGAACTTCGCGAAGAAGCGTTGGAAAATTCAATAGTTATCGATGAAAACGAAGAAACAATTGATACTGCCGTAACAGAAAAATACGATGCAAGTGCAATTCAGGTTCTTGAAGGTCTTGAAGCGGTAAGAAAAAGACCCGGTATGTATATCGGTTCAACGGGCCCGAAAGGTCTTCATCACCTTGTGTATGAAATCGTCGACAACTCAATTGACGAGGCGTTGGCGGGATTTTGCACTCATATTGAAGTTGAAATTCTTCCGGATAACATTATTACCGTTCGTGATAACGGCAGAGGTATACCCGTCGGTATAAACGAACAGCAAGGTCTTCCGGCGGTAACCGTTGTTCTTACGGTTCTTCACGCCGGCGGTAAATTCGGCGGAAGCGGTTATAAAGTTTCAGGCGGTCTTCACGGTGTCGGTTCTTCTGTTGTTAACGCTCTTTCCGAATGGTTTGAAGTTGAAGTTTCGCAAGACGGTCATATTCATTATCAGCGTTTTGAAAGAGGTAACCCGACTTGCGACCTTAAAGTTATCGGTGATACCGAAGAAACGGGAACACTTATAAGATTTAAGGCTGACCCCGAAATCTTTACGGAAACAACCGTTTATGAATACGAAGTTTTGGAAAGAAGACTGCGTGAACAGGCATTTCTTAATGCGGGGCTTTCTATTTCTCTTACCGACAAAAGAGATCCCGAAGAAATAATCGAAAACGTTCACTGTTACGAAGGCGGTATAAGTTCTTTCGTTGAATTTGAAACAAATAAACGAGCGCTTACTCCCCTTCATGAAAAGCCGATTCATTTTTCGGCTGTCAGCGGTGACCGTGAGGCGAACATCGCCATTATGTATAACGACAGTTATAATGAACTTGTTTTGAGTTTTGCCAACAACGTAAGAACCGCAGACGGCGGTACTCACGAAACAGGTTTTAAGACCGCTCTTACAAGAGTTTTCAACGATTACGGCAGAAAATACAATCTTTTGAAAGAAAGCGATAAAAAACTTTCGGGTGACGATGTTCGTGAAGGTTTGACAGCGGTAATAAGCGTTAAACTTACAGAGGCGCAGTTTGAAGGTCAAACAAAAGGCAAACTCGGAAACACCGATATCACTCCGCTTGTTTCAAAATGTGTTTATGAAAAACTCTCAACATATTTTGAAGAAAACCCCAGCGAGGCAAAAGCAATTTTCAGTAAAGCGCTTGACGCGTCAAGAGCGAGAGAAGCGGCGAGAAAAGCAAGGGACAACGCAAGAAGAAAATCCGCTCTTGAAAGTAACTCACTCCCCGGAAAACTTGCGGACTGTATTGAAAAAGACTCCACGAAAACCGAAATATATATCGTCGAGGGTGATTCTGCGGGCGGCTCGGCAAAATCAGGCCGTGACAGAATGATTCAGGCAATTCTTCCTCTTTGGGGTAAAATGCTCAACGTTGAAAAGGCAAGGCTCGATAAAGTTATAGGAAACGATAAACTCACTCCCGTTGTTCTTGCTTTGGGAACGGGAATCGGCGAAGATTTCGATATATCAAAACTTCGTTACGACAAAATTATCATTATGGCCGATGCCGACGTTGACGGTGCGCACATAAGAACGCTTCTTTTGACATTCTTTTTCCGTTATATGCCCGAACTTGTAAAGGAAGGTCATATTTATCTTGCACAACCCCCTCTTTACAGGTTAAGCAAAGGTAAAAATCACAAATACGCTTATTCCGATGAAGAACGTGACGAAATAATGGCAGAAATGGGTAACGGTTATTCGATTCAGCGTTATAAAGGTCTCGGTGAGATGGATCCCGTTCAGTTGTGGGAAACAACAATGAATCCCGAAACAAGGCTTATGCTCAGAGTAACGCTTGAAGATGCCGAAAAGGCTGACGAAACGTTCTCGATTCTTATGGGTGACAAGGTTGAACCCAGACGTGAATTTATCGAGAAAAACGCCAAATATGTCAGAAATCTTGATATTTAATTATTGCGAGGATATTTATAATGGACGAAATGAACAACATTGAAAATACGGGTGTCACACAGGGAATAAACAATCTCCCCGACCCGTACAGCAACCAAAAAATAGTTAATATAGATATCAACAATGAGGTAAGAACTTCATTCCTTGATTATTCTATGTCTGTTATTACGTCAAGAGCGTTGCCCGATGTTCGAGACGGTCTTAAACCGGTTCACAGGCGTATTCTTTACACTATGTATGAAAACAATCTTATGCCCGACAAACCGTTCCGTAAATGTGCCGACACGGTTGGTTCGGTTTTGGGTCGTTATCATCCTCACGGTGACACATCGGTTTACGATGCAATGGTAAGATTGGCTCAAAATTTCTCGATGAGATATATTTTGGTAGACGGTCACGGTAACTTCGGTTCAGTTGACGGCGACCCCGCCGCCGCATACCGTTATACAGAATCCCGTATGAGCAAAATGTCACTTGAAATGCTCACCGATATTGAAAAAAATACGGTCGATTTTGTGCCCAACTACGATGACCGTCTTAAAGAACCCACAATTTTGCCGTCAAGGTTTCCGAACCTTCTCGTAAACGGCTCACAGGGTATTGCCGTCGGTATGGCAACAAATATTCCCCCTCACAACCTCGGTGAAGTTTGCGATGCCGTTGACTGTCTTATCGAAAACCCCGATGCAGAACTTGAAGACCTTATGGAACATATTAAAGGTCCCGATTTTCCGACCGGCGGTATTATTATGGGCAGAGCGGGTATCCGTGCCGCCTACGCAACGGGCAGAGCAAAAATAATTGTCCGTGCAAAAACCGAAATAACAGAGGGTAAAAACGGCAGATTTAAAATTATTGTTACCGAAATACCTTATATGGTAAACAAAGCAAGGCTTATCGAGTCAATCGCCGACCTTGTTAAAGATAAAAGAATTGACGGTATTTCCGATATTAACGACTATTCTTCGGATAAAACAGGTATGCATATTGAAATTGACATCAAACGTGATGCCAATCCTCAAGTTGTTTTGAACAAACTTTTCTCATATACTCAAATGCAATCTACCTGCGGTACAATCCTTTTGGCTCTTGTCAACGGTGTTCCGAAAATTCTTTCGCTTAAAGAAATTCTTCAGCATTATATCGACCATCAATGCGACGTTATAACAAGAAGAACACAGTATGACCTCAAAAAAGCGCAGGAAAGAGCACATATTTTGGAAGGTCTTGCAAAGGCAATCGATATTGTTGACGAAATAATCGCAACGATTCGTGCCTGTAAGGGCGGTCAAGCGGAAGCAAAAACCGCAATTATGGAAAAATTTGATTTTGACGAACCGCAGGCTGCGGCGATCGTTGCGTTCCGTTTAGGTCAGTTGGCAGGGCTCGAAATTCTTAAAATCACAAACGAACTCAGTGATATTAAAGAAAAAATCAAAGAATATACCGATATTCTCGCTTCTCACGACAGAGTGCTTTCCATTGTTCGTGATGAACTTAAAGTTATAAGAAACAAATATTCCGACGACAGAAGAACCGCTATAGAAAATGTCAGCGGTGAAGTTGATATCGAAGATCTCATTCCCGAAGAAAAATGTGTTTATACTTACACAAATATGGGTTACATAAAACGTCAACCCGTTGATATCTTCTCAATTCAAAACCGTGGTGGCAGAGGCGTTAAGGGAATGACTCGCCGTGAAGATGATGTTGCCGAAACCATGTTTATTGCATCATCGCACGATGCGATTATGTTCTATACGACACGTGGCCGTGCATACAAACTGAAAGGATATGAAATCCCCGAAGGAAGTAAAACAAGCAGAGGAACGAATATTGTTAATATTCTGCCCTTGGAAAACGGCGAAAAAGTTTCCGCAATGATACAAATTCCCAAAGAAGATGAGGGAATGTATTTGTGCATGGTAACTCGAAAAGGACTTATCAAACGTTCTTCTCTTAATATTTTCAAAAATACAAGAAGAAACGGAATTATAGCCGTAAATCTTAGGGAAGACGACGAATTGGCGTGGGTAAAACTCACTTCCGGTAACGATGACTTGCTTGTTGCCACCAAAAAAGGTATGTGCATACGTTTCAACGAAAACGATGCAAGACCTTTGGGCAGAACGGCAAGCGGTGTTAAGTCAATAACGCTTAACGAAGGCGACGAAGTAATCGGTATGAGCATTATGAAAGAGGGCGGAAAACTTCTTACCGTCAGCGAAACCGGTTACGGAAGAATAAGCGATAACGACAATTACCGCAGGCAGTCAAGAGGCGGTAAAGGTCTTAAAAACTACCATGTCGAAAAATACGGCGATATTGCGGCAATCAGCGATATCAGTGAAGAAGACGATATAATTCTTATTTCTCAAAGCGGAATTATTATAAGAATCCCCGCTGCGGCAGTCAGAGTTTGCGCCCGTCCTTCAAAGGGTGTGCGTGTTATGAAACTTGCCGAGGGTGACAAGGTAGTCACTCTTTCCACAACCGAACACGATGAAGAACAAGTTAACGGCACTATTGAAGATGACGGCACCGCCACCGAAGGTGCGGGAGATACTTCCGGAGATAATGAAGACGAGGGTACTCCCAACGACGATTCAGTAGATAATTCGGAGGAATAATTATGTCTGACGGGAATAATCAAAACGAAAGTGTTAAAGATTATCTTGACTTATTGGATGAATATGCCGAACAAGGCGATTCGAAAAAAGAAAAATCAAACGGGGCAGACGAAAAAAGCGATCCCCTTTTGGAAAATGATTTGAACCTTGATGTTTCAAATTTCGAAACAACAAAAAAAATCGCACCGCCTCCCTTTTTGCAAAATTCAAACGTCAAGCAAAATAAAATCGTAAAAAAAGTTTCGGATTGGTATAATTCACTTTCCGCCAAAAAGAAAATCGCAATTAAAGTTACCGCAATAGTTCTTGCTGTTTTGTTGGTTTTGGGAACGGCGTTCGGTATTTTCGTTGTTCATAAATTCGGAATTATGGGTAACAAAATCAACAACACCCCGACAGATGACATAATTTACGATGACGGCGAGTTTGAAAGCATCGAAATAGACATAGGTTCCGCCGGATTTAAACAGGCGCTTATAGATTGGGCGACTATCGGCAACGATAAACATATGTCGAGCAAGAATGTTATAAACGTTCTTCTTATCGGTGCCGACAGCAGAAAAGGTACAAACAGCGGTAACACCGATGTTATGATGCTTTTGTCGTTAAACAAAAAAACGAAACAGTTAAAACTGATATCGTTTTTAAGAGACAGTTACCTTTATATTGAAGGTAAAGAAAATTCATACTGCACAAAACTTAACGCCGCATATTCAATGGGCGGTCCGGAAACGCTTTTGAAAACAATCGAAAACAACTATAAAATAGATATCGATAATTATGTTATAGTGAATTTCGAATCTTTCAAATCCATTATCGATGCCATGGGCGGTGTAACAGTTGACGTTCAGCAGTATGAAGCGGATTATAACTATAAAAAATTCAAAATCGAATTGCCCGTCGGCGAATCGGTAACGCTCAACGGTGAGCAGGCTCTTTGCTTCTGCCGAATAAGAGGTTGTGACTCCGACGGTGACGTCAGCCGAACACGGCGTCAGCGTCAGGTGATTGATTCCATTATCAGCAGAGTTAAAGATGCTTCGATAAGCGATCTTAATAAATATATTGATATTTTGTTGCCCTATGTCGAAACGGGTTACAGCGAAGGTCAAATTCTTTCGCTCGGAATTAAAGCCATTACGGGCGGTTGGGCAGGCTACAAGCGTTCGCAACTTCAAATGCCACCCGAAGACTGTCGCATAAGCGGTAGTGCAAATATGTGGATATGGGTTGTCGATTATCAGTTGGCGGCACATAAACTTCAAACGGAAATATACGGCAAATCAAACATAACAATCGAAGACGAAAGAACGTCTATCATAGATGTTTACCGCGGTGCAAATTATTCGGGCAGCACGGGCAGTTCAACCGGCGGAGAAAACTCGGCGGATGTAACCGAGGCTCCCGTTACAAACAATGTTCCCACAACGGAAAACAGCGGTGTCATTGTTGTTCCGGCACAGACCGAAAATAATCAGGATATTCCCGAAATGTCGGAAAACAGCGGTGTCACGGATGAATCGCAACCGGATATTCCGATAACGCCCGAAACAGTTCCCGACAGTACGGAGAGTGTTCCCGCACCAGATACAACGGCAAAATCCGAGCAAGGCGGTTCTTCTTCGGGCAGCGTAACCGGTTCCGGAAACACCGATTCCGAAACACTTGCCGGTGAGGTGACTCCCAATGAATAAGCGTGAAAACGAAGATGTTAAAATACGCAAAAGTTATTACGGATTTGCAAAAAATTATCCGGGAAAATTGGGTGCCAACAGATATGTAATCGGCGACAGCCTTGCGGTAAGACGCCGTGAAACCGTTCGCAGAATCATTATTGCTTTTCTTATTTTGATTTTGTTTGCGGCCACATTTGTAACAACAACGGTGTTTTTTAAAATATCCGAAAAACCGATAACCGAAAATCAGAATACAGTAACGACACAAGCAGAATAGAATTATAAAAAAATAAAACGCAGGCTTTGATAAGGCAGTATAGAAACTTATTAAATCTGTGGCATTGCAAATGGAAGAATTTAGGCTTTGACTTAAGATGTCAGAGCCTTTTTCTTTTGCAATAAAA
>CAYPAB010000012.1:0-35644 GCA_964408605.1 uncultured Eubacteriales bacterium | reverse complement strand
AATCCCTTTATTTCAGTACTTTTCAGCCTATTATTTCTCTTTCCTTGACAGCAAACACACCGTCTCCACATGTGCTGTATACGGGAACATATCTACCGGTTGGATGGATTTTACTTTATAATTATGTTTTGTCAAATAATACAGATCCCGTTGTTGTGTTTCGGGGTTACAGGATATGTACACTATCTTTTCGGGAGCGAGGGCTACTGCGCTTGAGAGGAATTTTTTATCGCTTCCGGCTCTCGGCGGGTCCATAAACAGAACGTCGCATTTTTCGTTATTTTCTTTCATACCGAGCATAAATTCGCCCGCATCGGCGCAAAAGAATTTTATATTTTCAACACCGTTGAGTCCGGCGTTCGTTTTAGCATCTTTCACGGCATCGGAATTGAGTTCGCAACCTATCACCTCACCCGCATTTTTCGATGCTACGATGCCGATAGTACCGATTCCGCAATAGGCGTCTATTACCCGTTCTTTGCCCGTAAGCCCCGCAAACTCGACCGCTTTGCCGTATAAAATTTCGGTTTGCACGGGGTTGATTTGATAAAAAGATTTCGGTGATATTCTGAACCTGCATCCGCACAAGACATCTTCAATATACCCTTTGCCGAAAAGCACGGTTTCCCTATCGCCCAATACCATACTTGTGAATTTATTGTTCACGTTTTGAACAACCGTTGTTATATCGGGGTGGATTTTCAAAAGTTCTTTAACGAACGCATTTTTCGACGGAAAGACATTTGTGCCGGTGACGAGAACCACCATTATTTCGCCCGTTGAAAAGCCACGTTTTACAAGAACATGGCGTAGAAATCCCCTGTTATTTCTTTCATCGAAAACTGTCAGTTTAAAACTTTTAACAAGTTTTCTTACAGTCAAAATGATTTCATCCGCCTTTTCATCTTCTATAAGGCAACTGTCTGTTTTGACGATGTTATGTGTACTCGACTGATACACTCCCGAAATTATCTCGCCGCCACGTGTTCTGCCGAACGCCGCCTGCACTTTGTTTCTGTAATGAAACGGATCTTCCATACCGATTATCGGCGACACTTTATGAAAACCCGACAAAAGTTTTTGAACTTTCGCCTGTTTAAACTTGAGTTGTTCGGGATAACTCATATTCATAAGTTGGCATCCGCCGCATTTTCTTGAAACGGGGCAAATGCGTGTACCGTTTTTGGACTTATTTTGTGACATTTGAGGTTTCCTTTTCGTTCTTTTCGGCAAGATTGTTTGTGTTCATGCTGTCTTTATAAACAACAAAACGGCAATATAAAAATTCGGTTACCATATTTGTTGCCATAGTAACTCCGAGAATCAAATATTCTTTGAAATCCCAAGTTAAATTTTTAGCCGCAATTTCGCCCAATATTACCGAAACGGGCGTAAAAACGCAGTAGAATCCGAACACCTTCAGCATTGCCGTCGGAATATCGGCGGCGGATTTAAAAGTGAATTTTCTGTTCACGGTGAAATTCCACAAAACCGAAAGAATCAGCGCCGCAAGATAAAATCCGCCGTATTCGGATTCGAAAAACCACTTTATTATTTTATTCGTACTTTCAACGTGCGGCACGAACTCGTTAAGCAATGTGAAAGTTACGACCTGCACAATTCCCGCAGAGGCGGAAAACAGTGCAAATTTCACCGCTTGAAGAACATTGTCTTTTTTACTCATTTTTTCGTTCATAAATCATACCTCCCAAATTTTTCCGTATTCAGTATATCACATCCGTTCATATAATTCAATAAAACATATATTATGACTATAATGAGGTAAATCCGCACAAAATCGCACAAAACCGCCTTTATCGTCGGATTTCAAATTCTTGCTTTTTGCGGTATTATATGTTATAATTACTGCGTATTGCAAAAATAAAGGAAGGTATATTTATGAAAAAAACGCTTTGCTTGATGTTAAGCCTGTTTGTAGTTTTCTCGTGCATACCGTTCACAACCGTGTATGCCGATTCCTACGTTGAAATTTTCCACGACAACGCACAGGTAACCGATAAAATTTACATTCAGGAATACCGCTCGGAGCAACTTTCGTTGAAGACCCCCGTGACCGCCGAAGACGGCACGGTAACTTACACCGATATTGACACATCCGACGGAAAAAGCATAGTATGGGCAAGCAATCTCCCGTTGCTCGCCGATGTTGATGATGCGGGAAAAGTCACCGCATACGACTTTTCAAAAAGAGCGATCATACAACTTTGGATAGACGAAAACATAAAAGTGATTCCCTTAATCGGCGACAGCACCGCCGATGCTATTTGGGCGGCGATAGATTCTTCGGGAATCGACATTGACAACACCGACACCGACACTATCGTCAGGATAGTTGCCGCTGTTGCGGGTGATTCCCTTGCGGAATCTTTGAAAACATACCTTGACAATATGAATGTTGTTATAACCGCAACGGTTTACGACTCAACCGGTAAAGTTCTCGGCAGTGACAGCGTTGAAATAGTGGTTGAAAAAAGCGTTGTCGCTTCCGTAGCGCCGACAGGCGTTCACATCACGAACAAAAAAGTTGTGCCCACGCTTGTTGCGGTTGGTTCGACCGTTCAACTTTACGGTGCTTGCACACCCGTGCGTTTGAACCAAGGCATAAAGTGGAGCGTCGGCAGAACGGCGCTTGATACTTCGGCGTCAAAACTCGCAAGCGTTACCGCCGACGGACTTGTTACATTTTTGGCGGCGGGCGAAGTAACCGTAAGAGTCAACCCCGAAAGCACTCTTTATGCGGCATTTTCCGACACGATCACATTCACGGTTGTCGAGCAGGCGGATTTGCCGGTTACCGATTTTACAATTTCGGGTGAAACAAGTGTAGGCGAAGGTTCGACAACGCAACTTTCCGTCACCGATGTTACGCCTCCCGGCGCATACAGGGGTGACCTCACTTGGAAAACAGCCGACCCCACCATCGCCGTTGTTGACGAAAACGGTGTCGTAACGGGTCTTGACGGCGGAAGCGGTCTTACGGAATATTCAAAAACCGTTACAATCACCGCTACTATGGGCGGTGTTTCAAAAGATATTCAAATGCGTGTTACACGTTCACTCGTAAACGCCTCGGTTTCCTCGGTGGAAATAAGCGGTGACGAGATTTTGGGTATCGGCGTCGGCGCACAGTACACAGCCGATGTTTACCCCTCAAGACTTAACACTTCCTCAAACGTTTCAAGGCAATGGGGTATTATAGATGCTTCGACCGGCACCCAAATTCCCGCAACAGCCGACACACCGGCACAGGATGCTGCGGTAAGCATCACCGCCGACGGTTATGTTACCGCTGTCGGCGCGGGGGTCGCAACAATATACTGCACCGCAACTTACGGTTCATCGAGTGCCACGGGAACATACCAAATTGTTTGCGGTAACGCCATTACCGATTTCGAAATAAGCGGTAATGTTAAAATTGACGAAGGCGATTATTCACAACTTTCGATAAATGTTTTGGCACCCGACGATTACGAAACAAGCCTTTTGAAAGCGGTCAAATGGAGCGTTGAAGACGATTCCGTTGCCTCTGTTGATGAAAACGGCTTGCTTTTGGGACGTGATGCGGGTGGCAGAAACTCATCACGTTCAACAACGCTTCACGCTACCGTTTCCGGCATAACAAAAAGCGTTACGGTTACTGTTTCGAGGGGATTTTTCAATCTTTCGAAATTCACCGACGGTCAAATTGACGGCCCCGACTGCGTTGTTCTTGACATACCGCATTCATTCGAAATGACCACATATCCCACAAGCCTCGATCAGTCGGCAACGTATTGGGCATTGGTAAAAGATGACGGCACGGCGCCGTGGAACGTTTCCAACGCCTATATGGGTAACAACCGAAACACGGAAAACGCATACGCTTCCGTTTCGGACAGCGGTGTTGTTACGGGTAAAGCCGCAGGCAAAACCACTCTTTACGGTTTCAGCAGATATCTTCTTCAATCTCACGTTGAAAGAACGAAAGAAATCGAAATCGTTGAAATCGCACCCGAAAGCATCACCTTGAAAGCACCCACCAAAACGGAATATCTTGAGGGTGACACACGACTTGACCTTACGGGTCTTGAGGTTTATTTGAACTACAACAAAGAGTCTCTTGCACCGTACTACTCGGATTGGGAAAGTTATACGGAAGAATCGCTGAGATGCCAAGTAACCGATTACACCGTAAGCGAACTCAACCCCAATGCATTGGACACACAGCAATACATAATCGTTACGGTAAACCGAGCGGGTCACACATACAACGCTGTATTTTCGGTTCAGGTCAACTCAAAACAGGTTGACTCGCTGATTATCACACCGCCCGAAAAATACCGTTACTTCGAAGGTGAAGAATTCGACACAACGGGTCTTCTGGTTACCGTAAACTATCTTAACGCCGCAAGCGAAGAACGTACCGATTACATAATCGACTACGACTCGTTCTCGATGCAAACTTTCGATGTTGAACAGCAAGTAAGAGTTTATTACGAGCATGCGGGCAGAACGGCGGAAGCGTTTTTCCCGATAATTATCTACGGAAAACCTGTTGTATCTGTAGATGTTGACGGTGTTTTGGGCGAATGGACTTCGGAAAACATCGTGTTCACCCTTTCCTGTACCCACGATGTCGACGGTGTAACGTATTTTTGGCGTGTCGAGGGCGGCACGAGTTGGGTCAGGGTAACGGACAATGTATTCACCGTTTCCACCGACCGCAACAATACAATACGCTTTAAAGCCGTAAACGGTTTAGGTTACGAAAGTGACGAAACGGAGCCGTTTGTTATAAAATTTGATAACACAACACCTTATTTCAAACTTGTTCCGACGGTAACGTCGGTAACCAATAAGGATTACGACGTTAACATCAACGATTTGAATTACGGTGTTTCGGGTGTTAAATCTTTCACTCTTAACGGCGAAGAAATCGGCGAATGCGACTCGTTCTCGGTCAGTCGCAACGGTACTTACACAATCAACGTCGTAACGCATTGCGGTCTTTCGTTTGAAGATTCGATTGAAATAACAAACATCGACAAAGAGGCACCCGCCGTCACCGGTGTAACGCTTACTCAAGACCCCGAAGACGCACCCCAACGTCACACCGAAGGTGAACTCGGCAACTATTACAGCGGAAATCTCGTTGCGACACCAACCGCCGAAGACAGCGGTGTTGCGGGAGTTGATTTCATAAAATACCGCCTTGTAGACCCCGACTACACAGCAAAAACGGAGTGGACTGTGCTTTCCGACGAAGTCGGAGCGGTTTGTGACACAAACTTCAAAGGTTATTTTGAGTTTGTAGCCGTTGACAAAGCCGGCAACGAATCTTCGTCATTTTATACCGACGGTTTCGTTCGAGACAGCGTAAAACCCGTTATTACAACGCTCAATCCGATATGCGGTGAAGACGGTGATGTTTACACGAGCGGTGAATGGGCAGACGATATTATTTATTTCACACCGCAGGCGGACTCTTTCTCCGGCGTGTATGAATACTATTACAACATCGACGGCGGTGAGTGGCAAAAACTCACAACGGAAACGCTCCGTGCCAAAGATGACGGCACATTCATCTATTCATTCAAAGCGATTTCTTATTCCGGTCTTGAAAGCGATGCTTACTCTTTCACCGTAAACATCGACAGAACAGTTCCGATTATAAGAGTTGATTTTGAAGGTACATTCGGCAGATGGACTTGCGACGATGTAATTTTCAATTTGGCAACTCTTAACAACTGCCCCTCAGGTTGCACTTACTATTACAGCGACGGCAACGGTTGGCACAAACTCGACGGTAACTCGCTTGTTTTAAACAGCAGTACAAACGCTTATTATTCTTTCAAAGCAATAAACGGTGCGGGTCTTGAAAGCGCACCGTCGGACTCTTACAAGGTAATGATTGACAAAGTCAAGCCATCGGGTTATATCATCCCCGCCGTTACGGTCAAAACCGATGCACCTTACGAAGTTGCCATTGTACCGCAAGTCGGCGAGGCGGGTTGTATGACAGTTTACTTCGACGGCAAAGACGTTACCGACACATTAAAAGCGACCGTCACTAAAAACGGCAGTTATGCCCTTACGGTTATCGGTAACAACCTTCTTTCAAGCACCGTTATGATAGATATTGAAAACTTCAGTGCAATTCCGACAGCACTTTTCGATTACACAAAAGACGACAACGGAATTTTAACGGTTACCGCATACAACGGATTCGGCGAAAACGTGACCGTTCCGATGGAAATAGACGGTGCCGAAACAAAACACCTTGCCGAAAACACATTCCTCAACAAAACTACCGTCGTTTCGGTAAACATCCCCAACACAGCGGAAAGCATCGGCGACAACTGTTTCAAAGGTTGCGAAAACTTGAAAAAAGTAACCGTTCCCGCTTCGGTAACCGAAATAAGCGAAACCGCATTCAGCGGTTGCACCGATGTGACAATCTACTGCTACAGCGGTTCATATGCGGAAACTTATGCCGAAATCCACGGAATAAACTATGTTCTTCTTGATTTGATTCCCGTCGGAAAAACCGTTATAAACCAAGAGGCGGGTTACATTTTCACTCAGCAGACGGCGAAAACCGATGTTGAAGAAATCGTAAGCGCCGACAGTTACACGGTAATGGCAATCCCCTCTTACATAAGCAACGACACGAACTACTTCGGAACGGGCTCGACACTTTACTTCTTCAAAGACGGTGCGTTGGCATTCACTTATAAACTTGTGGTTTACGGTGACCTTAACGGTGACAGTGCCGTTGACGTTATTGATGTGGCAATGGCTGAAAAAGGCTCGTCGAAAGTTATTACCGTTGAAGGCGACTTCCTTCTTGCCGCCGACTTTGACTACAGCGGTGAAGTAAACGTTTCCGATTATCAGCAAACGGTCAATTTAGCATTGAAATAATTTAAAACATAAAAATTATGCGAAAAAATTCGAGGTTCAAACGAGCCTCGAATTTTTGTTTATACTGTTTTGCTTATTATGTTACCCGATTTCAAGTGAATAAAGTTGTTTTTGAGTGTTCATATCAAACGATATCAGCATATCACGTTCGGAAGAAAAACCGTACAAAATGCCGTCGGAATATGTTGTTCTTATAAACTCGTTTGCATTTTCGTATTCGGTTGAATTACTCACAAAATTCGCCGTATCGGAAAATCTTTTTTCGGTTTCGTCAACGCACACGGCAAGAATGTTACCGATATTTCTGCTTTCAACCTCATCACCGACGTTGAAAACCACCTCTTTGCCGTAAGGGATATACATCGTATTATTTTCGCCGTTCCAACACAACGCCTTATGGTCGTAATAAGCCATACTGTTTACATACACATACCGTTGTGCTGTCGAAAGTGCATCAACAGTCACTTTATCGCATTCCACGGGTTTTTCGGGATTTGAAACATCAAACAGCGAAACTTTCATACCGCCGTTAAGACCGTTTTCGTTGCCGTCGGAACCCACACCCAACACAAGATTTTCACCGACCGGATGTAAATACGCCGAAAATCCCGGTATCTTCAATTCGCCTTTTACCGTGGGCGCTGTCGGGTCGGAAAGGTCAATCACAAACAACGGATCCGTCTGAATAAATGTTACAACATACGCCGTGTTTCCGTTAAAGCGAACGGATTTTATTCTTTCGCCTTCGCCTATCCCCTCCGCCTTGCCGACGGTTTGAAGGTTACCGTCCAAAACATACAGTTGGCTCACCGAGTCTTTAAAAGACGCATCCGAAGTTGTGGCGATACGCAAATAGCCGTTATATTCGTCAATGCTGAACTGATTCAGCGCTCTGCCCTCAACCGAACCGCAACCTAAATATTTAACATCGCAATTTCTTATATCGAACTTGTGTATTTGCGTTTCGGAAGAATTTGCGCCGAAAATTTCTTTTGCTCCGGCATAGGTGCTGTATTCGGTGCTTGTGGCATAAAGTGTTTCCGACGTGCAGTAAACATTTTCACCCGCACCCAAAACCGCCTGTGTTTTCAAGGTGTTTTTGTCATCTGTATTAAGCGTCGACACAACGATATAACTCGAATCGCAAACATCTTCCATCACCGTAATGCGGTCTTTGTCGACACGCTCCATTTGTCCGTTAACGCAAGTCGCTTGGGGTATGCAGTTTTTAACAACGGTGTCTTCGTCACGCATAATATCAACATAGTAATTCGAAATAACAACAAGTTGATCGCCTATAAGCCTCGATGATATATAACTGCCGTCTTGATAAATCCGCCACGTTTCAACGGGTGTTGTTCGGTCGGTTATGTCGTAACAAACAGCCATTGTCATTTCGTCGTTGCAACCGAGATACGCTCTTTTATAATCGGTAACGCCGTCGGTTTCTTCGTATTCACTGCATTCAACAAGCAATATAAGTCGGTTACCGCTCACGTACATTTCCGCTATATGCATATAATATACGTTGTCGTTTTCGGGTTTTTGCACATCCAAAGTGCAAACTTTTTTCATCGAACCGTTTTTTTCGGGTGCGATTATGCTTACCGCACAGGTGTATTCGAGTTCGGGCATTTCGACTTTTTCGGTGTTTTTCACACTTTCACCCGACTCATTTTCGGTCGGGTCTTCCGTACCGCAGTACAAACCGCCCAAGTCATCGTAATATTTTTCCCAATTGACATCGGTGGGGTTAACAACATAAAGATATTTGCCGTCGTTTTTTATAATATCCGCCTCGTCAACGCCCTTAACCTGTGTGTTCGTTTCGCCGTGGCTGTTGTTACCCGTGCTTCCCTTGGAGTCCTGAAATGCACCCGATGTGTTAACGGCGGTTTCGGGCATATCGAGTGCATAGTCTCTTGCCATATTATCAGTTGAAACACCGCACAACACAAGCCCCTTCAAAGTTTCCGTAAGCGAAAACGAATTTTGATATTTTTGATATTTTCGAACATATCCCGCAAACATATTTTCTATTTCGGAATAATCCTGTACTTTGACCGTGTTCGTCGTGAAATTCGGCTCTTTTTCGTATGAAAAACGCTCCCACGGTTTTATAACCATAACCGAGGTGAATGCAAGTATGATTGCCGCCGCAGCACTCAGCGAACGCAACAGTATTTTCTTATGTTTTCGTTTTTTCGGTGCGTCGGACGAGGCGTTTTCACCGAAGCGGTCGGTGTTTTTGATTGCGTTTTCAATATTTTCGGCACTCAAACTTTCGGGCAAAGATATATCTTCCGCCTTTTTAAGTTTGTTGTTTATTTCGGTGTTTTCTTCATCGCTCAACACTTCTTCTTTTATGTTTTCGTTAATGTTTTCGTTATCCATTTCAATCCTCCTCTACAAAAGAACCGTCTTCAGTTTTTCGAGAGCACGTTTTTGCCTTGAGCGAACAGTCGCCGCCGGCATATTGAAAATATCCGACAATTCGTGACTTTTGAATCCGCCGATTACCGACAGCATAATAATTTGACCGTCGGGCGGTGTCAAAGTGGAAAGCGCTTCTTTGAGTTCGGTGCTGTCAAAAGAAAAATCCTCACCGCCGAGTAAAAAGTTATAATCTTCAACAGGCAACACGTCGGGGCGTTTGTTTTTCTTCATCAATTCGGTTTTGCATCGGTTCGAAAGAATTTTAAACATCCACTGTTTAAAAAGAGCCGGCTCTTTTAAAGTGTGAATGTTTCGCCAAGCGGAAAAAACCGCCTCTTGAACCGCATCCTCGGCATCCTCTTTTGTTCCCGTCATATAAACGGCAAATCGGAACAATTCTTCGGCATAGAGTGAATAAAGTTGCGAAAATGCATGTGTATCACCTTGTTTTGAACGTTCAATAAGTAAGGTTGGTTCATTTTCCATTTTAACACCGTCCTTTATTTTGCTCTCCGTATATAAGAGTGTCGAAACTTCGGTTTTGTTGCAAAAATTTTCATTTTTTGTTATATGGTAACAATTTTTCGTATATTTGTAAATAAAAATTGAAAAGTTAACAATACTGTTTGCATTAAGACTCTGTGTGTGGTATAATGTATGCTGATTAGTTATGTGAAAAACACTTGCTTTTAAACAGCATCGTTTTTTCAGGCATTCAAACATTAAACATTCAAACGAAAGGACAGATACAAATGTCTTTACTGAAGAAAATTTTCGGTGATTATTCTTCCAAGGAAATAAAAAGAATAAACGGCATCAAAGACAAAGTTCTTGCTCTTGAAACCGAATATTCCGCCCTTACCGACGAACAACTTCAAGCAAAAACGCCGGAATTCAAAAACCGTTTGCAAAACGGCGAAACTCTCGACGATATTCTGCCGGAGGCGTTTGCCGCCTGCCGTGAAGCCGCATGGCGTGTTGTCGGCATGAAGCACTACCCCGTTCAGATTCTCGGCGGTATCATTCTTCACCAGGGCAGAATTGCGGAAATGAAAACCGGTGAAGGTAAAACTCTTGTTGCCACGCTTCCGGCGTACCTCAACGCACTTTCCGGTGACGGTGTTCACATTGTTACCGTCAACGATTATCTTGCAAAGCGTGACTCCGAATGGATGGGCAAAATTTACCGTTTTATGGGTCTTACGGTCGGTCTTATCATTCACGAAAAAAACAACGATGAACGAAAAGAAGCGTACAATGCGGACATCACCTTCGGCACAAACAACGAAATGGGCTTCGATTATCTTCGTGACAATATGGTTATGTATGCCTCACAGCGTGTTCAACGCGGTCACGCTTTCGCAATCGTCGACGAAGTTGACTCGATTCTTATCGACGAAGCGAGAACCCCTCTTATAATTTCGGGTATCGGCGACGCTTCCACCGACCTTTACCGAATGACGAACGATTTTGTGAAACGTCTTAAAATGGTTAAGGTTAAAGAACTCGACTCAAAAATCGATGCCGAAGATATCGTGGCGGAAGAAGGCGGCGATTATCTTGTTGACGAAAAAGCGAAAACCGCAACTCTCACAAAATCCGGTATCGCAAAAGCGGAGGCGGCATTTAATATCGAAAACCTTATGGATGCCGAAAACCTTACTTTGCAACACCACATAAATCAAGCGCTTAAAGCACACGGTACCATGCAAAGGGATATCGACTATGTCGTTAAAGACGGTCAGGTTCTTATAGTCGACGAATTCACGGGTCGTATAATGCTCGGCAGACGTTACAGCGAGGGTCTTCATCAGGCGATTGAAGCGAAAGAGGGCGTAAAGGTTGAGCATGAAAGCAAAACGCTTGCCACCATCACGTTCCAAAACTATTTCCGACTTTACAAAAAACTTTCGGGTATGACGGGTACCGCCATGACCGAAAGTGCCGAATTCCAAGAAATTTACAGCCTCGATGTTGTCGAAATACCGACTAACAAGCCGATGATAAGAAAAGACAACGACGATGTCCTTTACAAAACGGAAGAAGCGAAATTCAACGCTATTGTCGAAACAATAGTCGAATGCCACGAAAAAGGTCAACCCGTTCTTGTCGGTACAGTAAACATCGAAAAGAGCGAAAAACTTTCACGTTTCCTTAAAAAACGTGGCATAAAGCACGAAGTCCTCAACGCAAAATTCCACGAAAAAGAAGCCGAGATCGTCGCACAGGCAGGTAAGTTCGGTGCTGTAACGATCGCAACAAATATGGCGGGTCGAGGCACCGATATCATCCTCGGCGGTAATGCCGAATATATGGCAAAAGCGCAAATGAAAAAGATGGATATCCCCGACGAACTTATCGCCGAAGCAACGGGATTCGCCGAAACCGACAACGAAGATATCATCAACGCCCGCAAAACATTCCGTGAACTTGAAGAACAATTCAAAAAAGAAACTTCGGCGGAAGCCGAAAAAGTCCGTGAAGCAGGCGGTCTTTTCATAATCGGTACGGAACGCCACGAATCAAGGCGTATCGACAACCAACTTCGAGGCCGTTCGGGTCGTCAGGGTGACCCCGGCGAAAGCCGTTTCTTCCTTTCCGCCGAAGATGACCTTTTAAGACTTTTTGCGGGCGACCGTTTCTATAACACGCTCAACGCCTTCAAGAGCATCGGCGATATGCCCGTGGAAGCAAAACTCTTTACTTCCACCATCGAAAACGCACAGAAAAAAGTCGAGGGCAACAATTTCGCAATCCGTCGCAATGTTCTTAAATACGACGATGTTATGAACAAACAGCGTGAGGTCATTTACGGTCAGCGAAATCAAGTTCTTGACGGTGAAGATATAAGTTCGCTTATCCAAAAAATGATCGTCGACACAATTTCGGAATCCGTTGACTTTTATTGCCCGTCGAACGTTTCAACCGATGAATGGAACAAAAAAGGTCTTCTCACAAAATACGCTTGGCTAATTAACGAAAGCGATATCGAGGGTCTTAACAAAACCGAAGACATTGCCGAAGCATTACTTGATAAAGCGCAAGTTCTTTATGACGAAAGAAAAGCCGAATACGGCGAAGATACAATAAAAGAAATCGAACGTGTCGGTCTTCTTAGGAACGTCGATTTGCGTTGGATGGACCATATCGACGCCATGGATCAACTCAAACGCAGTATGAACCTTATGGGTTACGGTCAAAAAGACCCCGTCATAGTTTTCCGTGATCAAGGTCTTGATATGTTCGAAGAAATGACGAACAGCATAAGAGAAGGCACGGTGGACTTCGTCTTGCAGGCAAGAATCCGCAAAGAAGAACCGATCGAAAGAAAGCAAACCGTCAAAATCACTTCGGAATCGGGTGCCAACGACGGAACTGTTAAAAAAGAACCGAAAAAAGCAACCAAAAAACCCGGCAGAAACGACCCCTGTCCCTGTGGCAGCGGTAAGAAGTACAAAAAATGCTGTGGCTTAAACGAATAACACACGGGGTATCGAAAAACGCAAACCGCATAAAGCGGTGATGTAACGGATACCCTATTGAACACACCGGTTAAAACGCAAAAAATTCGAGGTTCAATCGAACCTCGAATTTTTGTTTATACCGCTCTATGCGGTCTGTGTTTTTAACTTTCCGTTACAGTTTGATTTTGGAATTTATCTCTCTCATAACTTCCGGTGTAACTTTAATTACCTCACGGTCATAAGAAAGAAGACCGTTGCATTCATCTTCAACGTCGCTCACTTCGGTATAAATGGCGGCGGATAAACCTTTATCTTTTATACAGCGAAGGATTCTGTTTTCGTAAAGATTTTTTAATGCCTCATCGAATTTTTCGGAATCGTAATATTTGCGGTAACCGAAAAACTTACTTTTATTGTACATATGACCTTTCGACTGAATCGAATAACCGCCGAACTCGGTCAACGCAATGGGGCGTTTGTCATCTTTGCCGAATTTCGGGAACATAAACGGCGTGAAATAAATATGAAAACTGTTAACGTCGCCTGCACCGTGGTCAGCCCAACCGCTTGCGTGGTCAATGAGCCTTGTCGGGTCTTTTTCACGGTAAAAGTCACAGGCCGCTTCGCTTTCAAACTGACCCCATCCCTCGTTGAACGGTGTCCACAGGGCAAGCGAAGTCACATTATAAAGCAAATCTATCATTTTTTCGGAATCTTCAAAATATTCATCTCTGCCGGCGGGGTCGTTTCTCGCATAGAATTTGTAATGATTTTTGCCGTCGGTTATTCTGCCGATATGCTTGTTATTGAAAAGCATTCCCATAAACGGCGCCGCACCTATAGCGGCAAAATTATATGCTCCGCCGCCGTTAATCATATCTTGCCACACAATCATACCGAGCCTGTCGCAGTGATAATACCAACGAAGCGGTTCAATTTTAATGTGTTTACGCAAGGTGTTGAAGCCCAAATCTTTCATTGTTTGAATGTCGTAAATAAGCGCCTCGTCATCGGGGGCTGTGTACATTCCGTCACTCCAATAACCTTGGTCGAGAAGACCGTTGAAGAAATACGGTTTGTTGTTAAGCATAAACCTCGGTGTTCCGTTTTCATCTTCACCGACGCTGAATTTACGCATACCGAAATAACTTTCGACTCTGTCGTCGCCAGCGGCGATTTTCAAATCGTAAAGTTTCGGGTTTTCGGGTGTCCAACATTCGTAATCCGAAAGTTTCACGGCACCTTTTCCGCCGTCAAGTTTGCAACCGCCTATTACAACACCTTTGTCAAGAACGATCGCCGCCATCTCCGCCGAAGGATCGCCGTTATAGTTCACTTCGATTTTTATTTCGCCGTAATCGATATCGGGAGTAAGTTTTACCGACTCGATATAGTCGGAGCATACTTCTTCGATCCAAACGGTTTGCCATATGCCCGATTGCGGAGTATACCAGATACCGCCTCGCTTGAAAGTCTGTTTACCGCGAGCCTGCGTACCTGTTTCCGACGGGTCTTTAACTTCAACACGCAAGTCGTTTTCGCCGTCTAAAACGAGTGTTGTAATGTCAAACACAAACGGAAGATAGCCTCCCTTGTGCTCCCCTACAACCTTGTTGTTGAGAATAACGGTGCATTCATAATCGACCGCACCGAAATGAAGAAGAACACGGTGGTTACTGCGTTTGAAATCAAAAAACCGTTGATAGTATAAAACATCTGTCGGTTCAACGATTTTTTCAACACCGCTCAAAATACATTCCGGACTGAAAGGAACGGTTATTTTTCCTTGGTAGCCCGTAAATTTTTTATACTCGTCATAAATGGCGTAATTCCATTCACCGTTAAGGTTTATGAAACTGTCACGCCTCAACTGTGGCCTCGGATAGTCATTTAAAGGCAAGTTTTTATTGAGTGTTTTGCCCCATCTGGTAAGTAATCTTTCCATAGCGTTACTCCTATTTTTTTACTGTTACAAGGTAAATATACCATATACTTCCTTTTTTTTCAACAAAATCACAATATAAAAAATAGTGATTGACGAAAATTACCATTAGTGGTATAATGGTGAAAAATAATATGAAAAGGGTTGTGAACAATGCTTCATTTCAGCAATGCTATTTATCAACTTATGTCAATGCTTATGTCGGTTCTTATGGCTTTGGGTGCTATTACCGTTCCCTCAACCAACGACACTCTCAGAACTATGGACCCCAACGCAGTTCTCGATTTCGTAGTAACGGGCGACACTCAGGTTTCAAACATTATGCCCTCAAGGGAAAAGAACCTTATTTCTCTTTCTCAAGATATAATGAACTCTCAAATCGAACTTGATGCGTTCATCATCGCCGGCGACATTGCCGAAAACGGCTTCCAAGAAGAATTCGACCGTGTTTACGACAGCATCAACGGTTTCAACACAAGAAACTTCATTATGTGTGCCGGTAACCACGATATCCGTCTTAGGGAATACGAACAAAGCAAAACACGTCTTCTTGATTTTATGAACAAACTCAACAAAGGCGAAAACACCCAGAACAGCCTTTCATACAAATATATGATCGACGGCTACACTTTCCTTGTTATGGCTTCCGACAAGAGCAGAGCGGAAGATGCCGTTATCAGCGACGCTCAACTTCAGTGGCTCAACATCGAACTTAAAAACGCAACAAAAACAGGCAGACCCGTATTTGTTATTTGCCACTACCCCCTTGCCGAAGCACACGGTCTTCCCGCAACTTGGGGCAGTGCAAACAGTGACGATGTTTACGGCTCACTTCCCACTTACGAACGCAAAAACAGTTACGATTTCACCGGTTCCATCGGTGATCAGTCCAACGAAGTTTACGATATCCTTTCCTCTTACAAAAACGTATTCTTCATCACAGGTCACCTTCACACAGGTTTCGGTAAAAACACATATCAGACAATCAGCGAAGAAAACAACGTTCAAGGTGTTAATGTTCCCTCTGTCGGCATCGACAACAAAGACGGTTCTTACAACAACACCGCAACAGGTATGTATGTTGAAGTTACTCCCGACAGCGTAACATTCTACGCAAGGGATTTCGGTCAGGGCAAATTTGTTACAACAAGCGAATTCGAACAGGCTGTTAAAACTTTCGAACTCGTTTAATCACTCCGCAACAAAGTCCGTCGATAAGCACGGGCAATACAAACCAACTGAAAACGTGGATGTTAAAAAAGCAGACCGCATAAAACAGTATAATAAGGGGCTCTATGGGTGTGAATAACACCTATAGAACCCCTTAAATAATTGAAAAAATCAACAAATATAAAAAATGTTTTATGCTACGAACGAACCTCGCCTCTCGATGTACCTCCGTAACCGAAAACAAGTCTAAAGCCTTATTTTTGCTCAGGTATTCCGTTCTGCATCTTTTTTCCTATCCCCTTACAAAATGGCTGTGAAAAATTGCATTTTTTACAGTCACGTTATTTTTACCGATTAAAACTTGCGGTTTTCGAAAATGTTTGAATAAGACTCTAAATTTCAAATAAATTATTGACATTATCACGGTTGACCGATACAGCATATTGTAAGGCAGGTGATTCTTACGATAATTAACGAAATTATGGCGAAACGCAATATATCAAAATACAGGCTGTCCAAGAACAGCGGTATTCCTTATACCACGCTGACAGATATTTTAAGTGGCAAGGCACATCTTGAAAAATGCAGTGCGGAAACGGTAGACGATACAAATTATCAAAAGAACTGAATGTCACAATGGAGGAACTCTTATCCCCCTATTTTGAGAATCGATGCCCCTTTGAACTGTACAAAAGCAATGTATGTCACCGGCTGAAAGAACTTGGTGATATTGACTTTATCATCGACACTTTGGAAGGCAACAAAATCCGCAAATATTATAACCGAAAGCGGTATCCCGAAAGTTTTTATCTTCTTGCCATGCTTGATTACATCAGTCGAATCAACGGTGTTCCTATATGTGAGGATTACAATGACCTTCGCAAACACTCTCTGTCTGAGGCGCTCTACCCTTCAAGCGTTATAGCAACGGCAGGTATAACAACCAGTAATGAAGCAAAGCAAAAAGCAAAAGCAGAGGCTATTCCGGAATTTATGCGTTTTAACATTGTAGAAAGCGAGGTTCGAAATGTCGTCTGAAAGCACAAATTATTTTACCAAAGAAAATCTTGATGATTATTTGAAAGACCTCGGAAAAGAATACAAACGGCTCAACGGTAAAAGTTTGCCCGCCGAAATTAGATGAATTTTCGGTAAGATACAGGCAGTTCGCCAATGTATTAAATGTTCGCACGGTTTCGGCGGAATATCTTATTGCAATGAAGTTGTGCTCCGGCAGGAAATACAAAAATGATTTATCCGATATAATCGGTATACTATACGAACACGAAAAACGAGGTTTTCCGCTGACTATGGAAGATATTGACTGTGCTGTATGCAATCTGTATGGGAATTGGGATAATATTCCCGCCGATTCCATATCGTTCATCAAAGAAACGATGAAAAACGGTAATTATAAAAAAGTTTATCAAGCGGTAAGAAATGAAGCAAAGCGTTCCAAAGAACTTTTGGTACAGTTTGAGACAAACTATCCGAAAGTTGCCAACACGGAAAACACGAATACCGTTTTGGGAAATCTTAATCGCAGGAAATAAACGCCAATCCGAAAAATTCATTCCATACCGCATAAGTCTCCGATTGCCTAATAATGTCCTTTTTCCTCCTCCCGCATATGATATTGCGGGAGGTTTTTTTATGTGGTCAGATATTGTTACATTGGGCTTGGCTATATTGGGAATGATTTTTCTTTTGATGCTGATAACAATGCAAATTACCGCAACAAGAACGGAAAACATCACGATTGCCGTGCCGTTGCGAGGTTGCGACAAAACAATTTTCCGACGTATTTACAACATACGCTCTGTTTTGGAGTTTTGCGGAATGAAAAACAAATGCACCGTAGTGCTTGTGAACTACGGCGCATCGAAAGAGTTTTGCAATATAATCGCTGATTTTTACAAAAACTATGATTTTTTAAAAATAGTTGACGGCAACGACATAAAAACCGATCTCTTTTAAAGAGTTGCGTACATTACCGCTTTAATGGTATGCATTCTGTTTTCCGCTTCTTTGAAAACGACGGACTGTTCGCTTTCGAAAACTTCATCGGTAACTTCCATTGCATCACGGTTAAACTTTTCGCACATACATTTTCCGATTTCGGTCTTTTTGTCGTGATATGAGGGAAGACAATGCATAAATATGGCGTTGGGGCCCGCATTTGCCATAAGTTCGGCATTTACCTGATATGCGGACAAATCATTTATACGTTCAGCCCAAACAAGTTCAGGCTCACCCATCGAAACCCATATATCGGTGTAAATTACATCGGCATTTTCAGTTGCAACCATCGGGTCTTCGACAAAAGAAAGGGTCGAGCCTGTTTCTTTTGCGATTTTTTTGCACTCGTCAACAAGGGCTGAATCGGGAAAATATTTTTCGGGTGCGCATGCGGTAAAATTAAGACCCATTTTTGCACAACCGACCATAAGTGAATTGCCCATGTTGTATCTTGCATCGCCCATATACACAAAGTTTATGCCTTTAAGATGACCGAAATGTTCTTTTATTGTAAGAAAATCGGCAAGAATTTGTGTCGGATGAAACTCGTTTGTAAGCCCGTTCCAAACGGGGACAGAAGAATATTCGGCAAGTTCCTCAACGATTTTTTGACCGTGACCGCGATATTCGATTCCGTCAAACATCGAGCTTAAAACTCTTGCGGTGTCGGCGATGCTCTCTTTTCTGCCTATTTGCGAAGCGGAGGGGTCAAGATATGTAACACCCATACCCAAATCCCTTGCGGCAACTTCAAAACTGCATCGTGTTCTTGTGCTTGTTTTTTCAAAAATGAGCGCAATATTTTTGCCTTTGAGCGTATCGTGAGGTATACCGCTTTTTTTCTTCTTTTTAAGGTCTGCGGCAAGGTTTATAAGGTACTCTATCTCCTCACCCGTAAAATCCAATAATTTTAAAAAGTCTCGTCCTTTAAGATTCATTTCATATACCTCATTTACAAGCATTTTTTATAACTTCAACCGCTTTTTTCAAATCGTCAAACGAAATGTTAAGCGGTGGAAGAAGTCTTAATTTGTTTTTGGCTTTTATCGGCAAAACTCCACCGTTTCGACAGGATTCAAGAACGTCGTTTACATCCTTTTCGGTTTCAACGCCGAGCATAAGACCGAGCCCCGTAACGCCGACGACACCGTCGCTGTTTTCAAGTTCTTTCACGATATAATCGTGTTTTTCACGCACTTCTTTAAGAAAATCGCCGTCAAGCCTTTCAAGAATGCTGTATGCACCCGCACAGCAAACGGGATTACCGCCGAATGTCGAACCGTGTGCGCCGGGCGTGTAAACATCGGCTGTTTTTTCAAAAAAGAGTGTTGCACCGAGAGGAAGCCCGCCGCCAAGACCTTTTGCCGTTGTTACTATATCGGGCGACACGCCGTAATTCATATAGCCGTAAAGCGCACCCGTTCTTCCGTTGCCTGTTTGAACTTCGTCAACAACAAGCAAAATGTCGTTTTCTTTGCAGAATTTTTCAAGTTCTTTCACGAAATTTTCTTCAAGCGGAACGACTCCGCCCTCGCCCTGTATGGGCTCTATCATAACAGCGCAAACTTTGTTTTCTTCGGCGAGTTTTTTAATGCCGTCAATATCGCCTGCATCGGCATAAAGGAAGCCCTCGGTCAAAGGAAGAAAATCCTTGTGGAACGACTCCTGCCCCGTTGCCGCCAATGTTGTTACGGTTCTGCCGTGGAAACTGTTGTTGAGTGTTATTATATTATAATACTCCTTACCCTTTTTTTCGGCACCGTATTTCCTCGCCGCTTTCACGGCACACTCGTTTGCCTCTGCACCGGAATTTGAGAAAAATACTTTTTTCGCACCGGTTTTACCGCAAAGAAGTTCCGCCAACTTAACACACGGCGACGAATAATAAAGGTTTGATGTATGTTGAATCTTGCCGAGTTGCGAAGTGACCGCATTCAGCCATTCTTCGTCACCGACGCCGAAAATACTGACACCTATCCCCGTGCCCATATCGATATATTCTTTTCCGCTGTCATCGTAAAGTTTAGAACCTTTTCCGCTTACGATTTCAACGGGAAAACGTGCATATGTGTTGGCAATATATTTGCCGTCAAGTTCTTTAATGTTCATTATTCCATCCCCTTAACAAGAGTGCCGGCACCTTCATCGGTAAGCAATTCAAGAAGAACCGCGTGAGGCACACGTCCGTCAAGAATAGTAACCCGCCTTACACCTTTTTCAATAGCCTCTATGCAACATTCGACCTTTGGAATCATACCGCCGGAAATAACGCCGTCTTTAAAAAGTTGACGTGCTTCTTCGGTGTTGACTCTTTTGATTATCGAATCGGGGTCGTTGACATCCCTCAAAATGCCGGGGATATCGGTCATCGTGATAAGTCTTTCGGCACTTAACGCACCTGCGATATACGATGCGGCGGTATCCGCATTGATGTTATAAACATTCCCCTCTTTATCACAACCGACTGTTGAAACAACGGGAATATAGCCTTTTTCAATCAAATCCAAAACAGGCTGAACGTTTACGTTTGTTATTTCACCGACAAAACCGAGTCTTTCATCTTTGACTTCCGCTTCGATAAGGTGACCGTCAATACCGGAAATACCGACCGCATTGCCACCGTGCTCGCCCAAAAGATTGACAAGTTGTTTGTTGATTTTTCCCGCTAAGACCATCTGCACGATTTCGGCGGTTTCTTTGTCGGTAACACGAAGCCCGTCAACAAAAACACTTTCCTTGCCGACTTTTTTGAGCATATCGGATATTTCGGGGCCTCCACCGTGAACGAGAACAGGCTTAACGCCGATAAGCCACAAAAGAACAATATCTTCCATAACCTGCATTTTGAGGTCTTCGCTTATCATGGCGTTTCCGCCGTATTTAACAACTATGATTTTGTCGTGATATTTTTGAATGTACGGAAGTGCCTGTGTAAGAATTTCCGCACGTTGATGATTATTTATATTCATATTATCAAGTCCTGTAATCGCCGTTAATTTTTACATATTCATAAGTGAGGTCGCAACCCCATGCGGTCGACTCGCAACTGCCGGAATTAAGTTCGACATTTATCACTATTTCTTTTTCAAGAAGAATTTCTTTCGCAACATCCTCCGAAAAATCAATACCCGAACCGTCTTTGCAAACACAGACCGTGCCTTTGTCGGAAGCAAACGAAACATCGACTTTTGCAACATCAACATCCGCACCGCTGTAGCCTATCGCACAAAGCACCCTGCCCCAATTGGCATCCGCACCGAACATTGCCGCTTTAGTCAGCGAAGAACAAATAACGCTTTTCGCAACCGTTTTTGCCGTTTTTTCGTCGGCGGCACCGGTTACTCGGCATTCAAGAAGTTTTGTGGCACCTTCGCCGTCACCCGCAATCATTCTGCAAAGATGAACGGTAACAGTATTGAGTGCTTTCATAAACGCATCGAAATCTTCGCCCTCGGCGGTAATTTCGCTGTTACCCGCCATTCCGTTTGCAAGCACACACACCATATCGTTTGTTGATGTGTCACCGTCGACACTCACCATATTGAATGTGTTTTGAATATCGCTTGACAGGGCCTTTTGCAACATATCGGATGAAATTGCCGTGTCGGTTGTAATAAACACAAGCATCGTTGCCATATTCGGGTGAATCATCCCCGAACCTTTTGCGATACCGCCGATTTTACAGGTCGTATCGCCGATTTTAAACGAAACGGCTATTTCTTTTTGAACGGTGTCGGTAGTCATTATGCCCTCTGCCGCTTCGGCACTGTTCTTACCCAATGAATTTTTGAGTTCGGACATCGAATTTTCAATGGGAGTTATATCGAGCGGTTGACCGATAACACCGGTTGATGCGACAACGACATCATCTTCATCTATCCCTAAAGTTTCGGCTGTAAGTTTTGCCATTTGACAGGCAATTTCTATTCCGTTTGCGTTACACGTATTTGCGTTACCGCTGTTGCAGATGACCGCTTGAGCCGTGCCGTTCATTAAATGCATTTTAGTTACCGCAAGCGGTGCGCCTTTAACAAGGTTTGTTGTGTAAACAGCCGCAGCATTTGACTTTTTTTCGCTGAAAATCAGCGCAAGATCTCTTTTGGATTTGTTTTTTCTTATACCGCAATGAATACCGCCGGCGGTAAATCCCGTTGCGGCACAAATTCCGCCATTTATTATTTCCATATTAAAACTCCGTTATAAGTCCGTTTGTATCTTCATTTCCCAAAACGATGTTAAGACATTCCACCGCAGCACCCGACGCACCTTTTCCGAGGTTGTCGTAGCGTGATGTGAGCAAAATTCTGTCTTCGTTTCCGAAAACGGATATCACCATTGAATCTTTACCCGAAAGTATTCCGGCGGAAATAAAACCGTTTTCGCTGAAATTGTCGCAATATGTAACAATCGGACCCGTATATTTATTTTTGTATATTTCTTTTATTTTTTCAAAATCGAAGCCGTTTTTCAAATCGCTTTTGAATATCGGAACAGTTACTTCCATACCCGAATAAAAATCACCGACCGTCGGGCAAAAAGCGGGAGCGTTGTTCAAGCCCGATATCTTCATCATTTCTTTAAGATGCTTGTGATTCTGCGTGAGTGCATACTGCCTCGGTGCGCTTAAAAGAACATCGGGTTCTTCGCTGTATTCGGCAATCATCTTTTTACCGCCGCCGCTGTACCCCGTGAGCGAAAAGCAACAAAGATTTTCGCTTCCGTCAAGAGCGCCCGCTTCGATCAACGGATAAACAAGCGAAATAAAACCGCTTGCGTGACACCCCGGCACGGCTATACGCTTCGAATTTTTAATTTTTTCACGGTGAAAATCGGAAAGTTCCGGAAAACCGTATGCCCAATCATCAAGAGTTCGGTGGGCGGTGGAAGTATCGATAATCACGGTGTTTTCGTTTTCGACAAGCGACACAGACTCACGTGACGCATCGTCGGGAAGGCACAAAAAAGCGACATCCGCACTGTTGAGTGCCTCTTTACGGCAAGCGGTATCTTTGCGTTTGTCATCGTCGAGGCTTATAAGTTCTATTCCGTCGAAATGTTCCAAACGCTCATATATTCTTAAACCGGTCGTTCCCGCTTTGCCGTCGATAAATACCTTTGCCATAATGTTAACTCCTGTTAATTTTTTTTACACGTTCAACCTGAGCCAGAACATTTTCGGGTGCGGGCCCGCCGAGAGAGGTTCGGTCGTTAACGCATTTATCGAGGTTTATCGCCTCATAAACGCCCTCGTCGAAAATGTCGCAAATTCTTTTATATTCATCTATCGGCAATGTTTCGAGAGTTTCGCCTTTTTCAATGCAAAGAGCGACAAGTTCGCCCGTCGCTTTGTAAGCGTCACGGAACGGAAGCCCCTTGCCGACAAGAAAATCGGCGCAGTCTGTTGCGTTTATAAATCCGCCGGCGGCGGCTTTTCGCATATTATCGGTAAGTGCCGTCATTGTGTCAAGCATGGGAATGAACGCCGTCAAGCACATTTTCACGGTGTCGAAAGCATCGAAAATCGCCTCTTTATCCTCTTGCATATCTTTGTTATACGCCAAAGGCAAGCCTTTCATAACCGTAAGGAGAGTTGTTAAATCACCGAAAACCCTGCCCGATTTCCCGCGTATAAGTTCGGTTATATCGGGGTTTTTCTTTTGAGGCATAATGGAGGAACCCGTTGAAAAGGCATCGTCTAATTCGATAAACTTAAATTCCCACGAACACCAAAGAACGATTTCTTCCGAAAAACGTGAAAGATGAACCATAAGTATTGAAAGTGCCGATGCGAGTTCCATACAAAAATCCCTGTCGGAAACGCCGTCGAGAGAGTTTTGCATAACACCGTCAAATCCGAGTTGTTTTGCGGTCATTTCACGGTCGGTATTATAAGTTGTTCCGGCAAGGGCACATGACCCCAACGGGCAAAAATTCATTCGTTTTTCGGCATCGGAAAGCCTCTCTTTATCACGAAGAAACATTTCGGCATACGCCATTAAATGATGACCGAATGTTATCGGTTGAGCCCGTTGAAGATGTGTGTAGCCCGGCATAACGGCGTGTGCGTACTGCTCCGCTTTTTTGCAAAGAATGTCGGTCAAGTGAGTAAGTTGCTCATACACTTCGGAAACTTCATGCCTTAAATAAAGGCGAATATCAAGAGCGACTTGGTCGTTTCTGCTTCGTGCCGTGTGAAGACGTTTCCCCGCAGAACCGATGCGTGAGGTCAATTCGCCCTCAACAAAAGTGTGAATATCTTCGGCATTCGGGTCTATAAGCAATGTACCGTTTTCGATTTCGGATTTGATGCCGTTCAGCCCATCGACGATAAGACCGAGATCCTCCGCCGAAATTATCCCCTGTGCGCAAAGCATTGTCGCATGGGCAATACTGCCGTCTATATCCTCTTTATACATTCGGCTGTCAAATTTTATCGACGAGTTGAAGTCGTTTGTTTTGGGGTCGATTTCTTTTGAAAATCTGCCTTTCCAAAGTTGCATAGTAAATTTCTACTCCTTGTGTGTTCGCAATTTTACAGTGTGATATAAACACAACACGACAAAGGGAGATATTTCACCTTTGTCGCTTGTTATTATTTCAATGCATCGGAATACCCGATTCGGTAAACGGACTTAATTTTCGCCGTTTCTTTGTTTGTCAAGAAGTGCCTTAACCTTAATCGAAAGACCGAAAAGGTTGATAAATCCGGCAGAATCCTTTTGATCGTATGCACCGCCGTCATCACCGAAAGATGCAACGTTTTCATCATAAAGTGAATAGGGTGATGTGATACCCGCATTGATGATGTTACCTTTATAAAGTTTGACCTTTACGTCACCCGTAACGGTTTCCTGAGTTTTGTCGACGAATGCCGAAAGTGCTTCACGCAGAGGTGTGAACCAAAGTCCGTTGTAAACAACTTCGCCGAATTTTTGCGCAACGAGTTTTTTGTAATGTGATGTTTCACGGTCAAGAGTAATCATTTCGAGAAGTTCGTGTGCCTTGTAAAGAATAGCACCGCCGGGAGTTTCGTAAACGCCACGGCTCTTCATACCGACAAGTCTGTTTTCGACAATGTCAAGAAGACCGATACCGTTTGCGCCGCCGAGTTCATTGAGTTTTTCAACGATTGCAAGACCGCCCATTTCAACACCGTCAATTGCGGTGGGAACACCTTTTTCAAAATGAATCGTTACATAAGTGGGTTCGTTGGGAGCCTGTTCGGGAGAAACACCCATTTCAAGGAATCCTTCTTTATTGTAAAGAGGCTCGTTGGCGGGATCTTCAAGATCAAGACCTTCGTGTGAAAGGTGCCATACGTTTTTATCTTTTGAATAGTTTGTTTCACGGTTGATTTTAAGCGGAATGTTGTGTGCTTCGGCATAAGCGATTTCTTCTTCACGGGATTTGATGTCCCACTCACGCCAAGGAGCGATTATTTCCATTTCGGGAGCAAACGCTTTAAGAGTCAATTCGAAACGAACTTGGTCGTTACCTTTACCGGTACAGCCGTGGCAAATAGCGTCGGCACCCTCTTTGATCGCTATTTCGGCAAGACCTTTCGCTATGCAGGGACGTGCATGGGAAGTGCCGAGAAGATACTGTTCGTATTCGGCGCCGGCTTTAAGGCAAGGCCAAATGTATTCTTCAACATATTCTTCTTTTAAATCGAGAATGTAAAGTTTCGAAGCACCTGTCGCAATCGCTTTTTCTTCAAGACCGTCAAGTTCTGTGCCTTGACCGACGTCACCCGAAACGGCAATAACTTCGCAATTATTGTAATTCTCTTTAAGCCAGGGAATAATAATTGAGGTGTCAAGCCCGCCCGAATATGCGAGAACTACTTTTTTAATGTTTTTCTTATCCATAACTGTTATTTCCTCCAAACATCAAGGCAACCGCCTTGTGTAAAAATATTCATTCGATATGCATAGTTATACACCTTTGCATAAAAAAAGTCAATACTTTTATTTAAATAATTATCCTTTGTGAAATTTTCGCCGAATTGCCGTAAAATCGTAAAAACCGACTAAAATATTTTGTGTATTTTTGTCACATTGCCGATTTTCGCATATTCGGGCACTGCATAATACGTGTTTTAAAATATGCATAATTTTTGCATATATACAAAAAATATACATTTTACTTAAAAACATCGGCGACACCCGAAGATGTCGCCTGTAAATCAACCGTTATGCCACGCCACCGAGAACATTACGCATAACATTCATTACCATACCGATGAATTTTTCAAGGTAATAGAAGAATGTATATTCGAATTCGGTTCTTGTATTGCCCAAACCGGAGTTATCGTCTTGAGCGAGTTCGTTTGACGTTACGCAGTAAGTGGAATATTCCCACGGATTATTCTCGTTGATTTCAATCACCCGTGCGCCTTGAATAAGGTCGTTGAAATACGAAGAATAAGTGCAGCCGGGGGTTTGAATCAAGTCTATGCCGTCAACATCGGCAATGAAATTATTCGAGTGGTCATGGCCTACAACGACGCCGATAACATCGCCGCCTTCAACCATTGCATCCCACTGACCGTCATTGCCGTAACCGGGACAACTTTTTTCGAAAATATAACCGTCGTATTTTGTGATGTCGGGAACAACCGTTTGACTTGTTCCGTCTTGGAAGTTGATTGTGAGGTCACCCATATTGACCTCGGAGGGTGCAAAAATCTTTTGACACGGTTCTTGGGGAATAATATGCTGGAACACAAGCGACGGAATAAGTTCACCGCCGTTTTCAGCGGTCATTTCGTCACGCACGTTGTTATACCATTCGATTTGATCTTTGCGAACCCAATCGTAACCGAGCCTGTCGCCGTGTGAATCGTAAACATAATCACCGCTGTCGAACAGCCAAAGGTTGAATGCTATCTTCGAACCGTCGCTTGAAAGAATCGGAAGATTGTGTGTGCCCGCACCGTGAAGTGACTGGTCGGCATCGTAAGTAAGACAGCCTTCGTAAGTTTGATATCTTTCGATAATTTCATCTCTTGTAAGACCGCCCGAACGTTCTTCATCGTGATTACCCAATATTGCGGTAAAGGGGATGCCGGTTTTAGAAATTACGTTGAACACTTCGTCGTATGCTTCGGTTTTGTTTGTGTTGATATTATCACCCGTAAGAACGATTAAATCGGGTTTTGAAAACTCGACTGATTCGAGAATAAATGTAATCATATCGTCGGGAACGGGATAACCTGTTTGAATATCGGCAAGAACGAGCATTTTGAAATTGCCGTTTTCGTCAAACTTCAGTTCGGCTTTGTCTTTATACCCGGCAAAGCCCACGTTTGCAACGGAGAAAAGCATAACCGTCGCAAGAAGAATCGCCAACAGTTTTTTCATAAAGTAAACCTCCTTAATCGGGGAAATTTCGATAAAAACATTATACACCCGTGATATCAGTTTGTCAATTCCGCAACAAGTGTTTTGAAATGCCTGCCTTTTTCTTCAAAATTCTTGTAATAATTGTAACTTGCCGCCGCAGGCGAAAACAGGCACGATTTACCTTTTTCGGTATATTTATCAGCCAATTCGACGGCTTCTTCCATATTTTTTGCACACAACATATTTTTCGTGCAACCTTTTCTTTTGAGTTCGGCAATCAACGTATGCCCCGTTTCGGGAAGCCCTATAAGATTTTTAACGCCGTTTGAAAAAAGAAATTCAATAAAACCGCCGTAGTCTATACCCCTGTCAAGCCCGCCGAAAATATGTGTATCGACATCGCCTATCGCTTTAACCGCACCCATAACCGCCGTGGGAATTGTGGCAATGCTGTCGTTATAATACGTCACACCGTTTTTGACTCCGACATACTCCATTCTGTGCTCGATACCGCCGAAATTCCGAACGGCGTGTTTCACCGCTTCATCACCGACACCGAAGACCCTTGCCACCGCAAGTGCGTAAGCGATATCCTGCCGGTTATGTTCGCCTTTAAGGTGTTTCGTCGAATGCCAAAGTTCGTTAACGAAATCATCTTCGGCAGCTGCGGTAAATGTCACGGGGACCGAAATTCCTTTCACCGTTTTGTTCCAATCAACGATACCTTCAAGATTCTGTTCGGGGTTATATATCAAATAATCATTTTCGTTTTGATGGCGTGTTATATTGAGTTTTGCGTTCACATAACCCGAAAAGCCCGTTTTGTAATGGTCAAGATGTTCTTCGTAAATGTTGACTATAACCGCAACGTGCGGTGAAGCGGTTGTAAACTCAAGTTGGTGCGACGACATTTCGATAACCGCAACAAGGTCTTTGCCCTCATCCGCTTTTTCGAAAACGGGAACACCGATATTCCCGATAAGGCAGGTGTTCAAACCGCCCGCTTTAAGCATTTCGTAAATAAGGGTTGATGTTGTGGTTTTACCTTTCGAACCGGTCACACCGACAACGGTGGGCTGTGCAAAACGCAAAAACATATCGGTCTGGCAAGTAATTTCCGTGCTTTCGGGATACATTCCGTCATCAAGGAATGCAATTCCGGGACTTTTAAACACAATATCGAAATCGCCCATACAGTCAAGATAGCCGTCACCGTAAATAAGGTTTACGTTTTCGTCTTCGACTTCGGGCTTGTTTTTGTCTGCTATTGAAAGAGTTTTTTCGGGCAGATGCTTTCTTATATAGCCGTAAGTTGACTTCCCCTCCCTGCCGAAGCCGAGAATAAGAACCTTTTTGTCTTTTATATAATCCGTTATCCGCGACATAACATTACCTCCGCTTTAAATAAATTACCGTACTGTTTTAAATATATCATAAAAACATCTCTTTAACAAGAATTTTATAAAAACACTTGAATAAATATCCCCATTTGTTTATAATTTATATCGTATAGATGATACGTCTTACGAATTTTATAACACACGGAGAAATATATGCTGGAATTAAAAAATATTTCATTCAACGTCGCCGACGAAAAAGGCGAAAAAGATATAATCAACGATGTTTCTCTCACCGTTGACGACGGCAAATTTCTTGTCATCACAGGCCCCAACGGCGGCGGAAAATCAACTCTCGCAAAACTCATTATGGGTATCGAAAAGCCCACCGGCGGCAAAATTTTTTGGAACGGCACCGATATCACCGATATGTCCATAACCGACCGTGCAAAACTCGGCATAGGTTATGCGTTCCAACAACCGCCCCGTTTCAAAGGGCTTTCGGTTCGTGACCTTCTCGGTCTTGCCCACGGAAGCGATTTGCCCGAAGACCAATGTTGCGCATACCTCACTCAAGTCGGTCTTTGCTCCAAAGATTACCTCAACAGGCAGGTTGACGCTTCGCTTTCGGGCGGTGAAATCAAGCGAATCGAAATCGCAACGCTTATGGCAAGGGATTTGCAACTTGCCATTTACGATGAACCCGAAGCAGGAATTGACCTTTGGAGTTTCAATATGCTCGTTGAGAGTTTTAAAACAATAACAAAAACACGTAAAGAAAGCATGGTCATAATTTCCCATCAAGAGCGAATTATGAAAATAGCCGACGAAATCGCAATCATAGCGAACGGCGTTGTCAAAAAAATAGGCGCTACGGAAGAAGTTTTTCCCGAACTTATGGCGGAATTTGACAATACTTGTACATTCAGATAAAGGAAATACTATATGAACAGAACAGATCTTCACATGCTTGAGGCAATTGCCGACCTTCACGGTGTGCCTCAAGGCGCATACAACATCAGAAAAAACGGCGAGGGTATCGGAAGGCAATCGAGTGCCAACATAATAATCGAACCGAAGTCGGACAAGCCCGGAATCGACATCACCGTCAAACCCGACACAAAAAACGAAAGCGTTCACATCCCCGTTATCATCACGGAAGAAGGCGTTGACGACCTCGTTTACAACGATTTTTATATCGGTGACGGTGCCGACGTTTTGATTGTTGCCGGTTGCGGTATTCACAATTCGGGCGACAAAAAAAGTCAGCACGACGGCATACACTGTTTCCACATCGGCAAAAACGCCCGTGTAAAATATGTTGAAAAACATTACGGCGAGGGCGAAGGAACCGGCGAAAGAATACTCAACCCGAAAACCGAAGTTTACATGGAGGAAAACTCTTTCTGCGAGATGGAAATGGTGCAAATCCGCGGTGTCGATTCAACCGTGAGGGACACCGTCGCAAAACTCGAAAACGGCGCTCGGCTTGTAATACTCGAAAAACTTATGACCCACGGCAAGCAAAGTGCCCGCTCCGATGTTGTTATTGAACTCAACGGTGACGGTGCATCTTCGCAAATAATCAGCCGTTCGGTCGCAAGGGATAATTCCGAACAGATTTTTTACCCCCGTGCGGTCGGCAACGCTTCGTGCCGTGCCCATGTTCAATGCGATTCCATCATTATGGACAGCGCAAAAATCCGTTCCATTCCCGAAATTTCCGCAAACCATTGCGATGCAAACATCGTTCACGAAGCGGCAATCGGAAGAATCAACAATGACCAACTTCTCAAACTTCAAACATTAGGCAAAACAGAACAGGAAGCCGAAGAAATTATTATTAACTGTTTCCTTAAATAACGGAGTGATTTTTTTGAAAAAAAGAGTTCTTGCTTTCGATTTCGGTGCGTCAAGCGGCAGAGCCATAATAGGCGCTTTCGACGGCAAAAAAATAGAATTACGTGAAGTTCACCGTTTTTCCAACGATCCCGTCAAAATAAACGGAACGTTTTATTGGGATGTTCAGCGTTTGTTTTTCGAAATAAAACAGGGCATTCTGAAAGCAAAAGAAGACGGCGGTTTCGATTCGATCGGAATCGATACCTGGGGCGTCGACTTCGGTCTTATCAGAAAAGACGGAACGCTTGTCGAAAACCCCGTTCACTACCGTGACTCACGCAATGACGGTATGGTTGAACTTGCCGAAAAATATATGTCCCGTGAGGAAATGTACGATATCACGGGCATCCAATTTATGGATTTCAACACAATTTTCCAACTTCTTTCTTTAAAAGAAAACCGTCCCTACATTTTAGAGGAAGCCGACAAACTTCTTTTTATGCCCGATTTGCTTTCATATATGCTTTCGGGCGTGAAATCCACCGAATATTCAATTGCGACTACTTCGCAAATGGTCGATTTGAAAACGCACGGCTGGTCAGAGAAAATTCTCGACTCGTTCGGAATAAAAAAAGACCTGTTGACACCCATTGTGCCGACGGGCACGGTTATCGGTCAGTTGAGCGACGATTTGTGCGAAGAACTCGGCGTTCCGAAAGCCGACATTGTCAGTGTTGCCTCGCATGATACACAAAGTGCGGTTACAGCGGCACCTTGCGAATACGACGATTTCGCTTTCATCAGTTGCGGAACGTGGTCGCTTTTCGGCACGGAAGTGAAAGAACCTATAATAAACGAAGCATCGAAAAAACTCAACGTAACAAACGAAGGCGGTTACGGTTACACAATCGCATTTTTGAAAAACATTTGCGGTCTTTGGCTCATTCAGGAAAGTCGCCGTCAATGGATGCGTGAAGGCAAAGAGTATTCTTATGCCGACCTTGAAAAAATGGCGTTGGAGTGCGAACCGTTCAAATGCTTCATAGACCCCGATGCACCCGAATTCGCACCGATGGGAAATATCCCCAAACGTGTTTGCGAATACTGTGAAAAAACAAATCAGTATGTTCCTCAAAGCGTGGGCGAAATTATGCGTTGCATATATGAAAGCCTTGCATTAAAATACCGCTACACATTTGACGGCATCAAAGACTGTACCGGCAAAAATTACGACAGGATTCACGTTATGGGTGGCGGTACGAAAGACAAACTGCTTCTTAATATGACAGCGCAAAGTTGCAACACCGATGTTTACGGCGGCCCGATTGAGGCTACCGCACTCGGCAACATTGCCGTTCAACTTATTTCAAGCGGTGCCGTTGCCGATATCAAACAAGTCCGCAAAATCATTGCCGACGGCGAAAACCTTACCCGTTACACCCCCGATAATGCAACGGAATGGGAAAACGCCTATACCGCATTCAAAAAAATAATACAATAAACCTCGTCTTGGAGTGACTACAATGACAACATCACCGAACCTTGACGTCAAAAACACGGATTATGTATTTGAAACAGCGGAAACCGTTCTCGAAAGTGCAAAAAGTCGCCGTGCCGGTTCAAAAGGCGAAGAACTCGCACGGCACCTGTTCCTTAACGAACTTATGAAATACTGCGACGAAACAACGGAACAAAATTTCGCAACACATCCCGGAGCGGGCACATTAACTCAAAAGTTGTTGTGCACGCTTTTAATTGTCTGTGTTACACTTTTTTCGTTTTCCGTAAACAAAGGTTTAATTTTGCCCGTTGTTATCTCGCTGATATTAAATCTTTTTGTTTTCTGCGTTTTTGTTTACAAATTCATTTTTGACGGAACAAAACTTGATTTTATAAAACCGAAAAAATATTCGGGTAACATTTTGGGCAAAAGATATCCACGCGGTGAAACCGGTGTGAGGGTGGTTCTTACAGCCAACATAGATGCCCCGCAAACATTGAGGTCTTTTGTTTTCGGCAACCGTGCGCCGTTTATTTTGAGCGTATGTGCCGTTACGGGCAACACGGTTCTGTTCTGCTGTCAACTTTTTTATCTTTTTGCCGGTGCACCCGCAAATTCAAGTCTTTTTGAGTTTTTGAGGGGAGTTTGTTTGGTCTTTATCCCGTTTTACATATTATCAATCTTCCTTGTAAACCCTAAAGTTTCCGCCTCCGGAGTCAGTTCGGGGCTTATTCCGTCATCCGTCATATTAAGCGTTATGAAACAGTTGTCCGAAGAAAGTTTCAGATATGAAAAAACGGAAGTCTGCTGTTTGCTTACGGGTTCGGGCTACTCGTCAAAAGCCGGTTCATACGCCTTTGCGAAAAAATACAGCCGTCTGTTTTCGGATGTGCAAACGGTGTTTATCCCCATTGAAGAAATAACGACTTCGGATAAACTTGCCGTTTTTTTCCGTGACGGAAGCGGTACAGACGGTTCCGCCGAAGTCGCCTCGGTTATAGGTCAGGCGGCGGAAAATCTGAATTTGGAATTAAAACAGGAAAGTTCGCTTTTGGGAACGGGTGCTTTCTCACCGTTTTCGGCACGGCATTTTCCCGCATGCTCGTTGGGAACATCGAAGAAGCACATTTCAAAAAGCGTTTCGGCATCTGCCGATAAACTTAACGCCGTTCGCCGAAAAACAGTCGGTGATGTCGGTGCACTCATTTTGGAAACATTGAATTATTACGATAGTTGAGGTGACTGAAAATGGCAAAAATTATCAATTCAACAATAAAAAACATCCCTTGGCAAGAGAAACCCGTCGGCTGTACAGACCCTGTTTGGAGATACACCGAAAACCCCATTATTGACCGCACGTTTTTAAAAGACGCCAACAGCATTTTCAATTCGGCTGTTGTGCCCTACGGTGACGGCTTTGCGGGTGTGTTCAGAGTTGACGAGGTAACTCGTGACCACTTCCTTGTAACAGGCGAGAGCGATGACGGAATACATTGGAAACTGAACAGCGAAAAAATATTCCGCGGTTACGACCCACGTCTTTGCGAAATCGACGGCAAATATTATCTTTCGTGGGTCTGCCTTACCGATCACGGCACTTCCATCGGAATTGCCGTAACGGAAGATTTCAAATCTTGGGAACGCTACGAAGATGCCGTTCTGCCCGTGTCAAGGAACGGAGTGCTTTTCCCCCGAAAAATAAACGGCGAATATGTTCTTTTTTCACGCCCCTGTGACAAAGGTCACACACCTTACGGCGATATTTTCCTCAGTCGCAGTCCCGACCTCACTTATTGGGGTAAGCACCGCTTTGTCATCAAGCCCGAAAAGAATTGGGAAATGACAAAAGTCGGAGCGGGCCCCACCCCTATTGAAACAGACGAAGGTTGGCTGTGCTTTTATCACGGCGTTCTTACAAGTTGTAACGGATTCACCTACAGTATGGGCGCTATGATTGTCGACCGTGACGAGCCGTGGAAAGTTCTTCACCGTGCCGACAGATACTTGCTTTCACCCCGTGAGCCGTATGAATTTACGGGTGATGTGCCGAATGTTGTGTTCCCCTGTGCCGCTCTCGCGGACTCGGAAACAGGCAGAATCGCCATATATTACGGCGGTGCCGACACCGTTGTCGGGCTTGCGTTCACAACGGTTGACGAAACAGTTAACTACATAAAGGAGCACGATTTAATTAAGTAATATGGTTATAAAAAAATACATAGGAGATAAACATTTTTATAAAACGGTGATGGCTGTTGCCGTTCCCATTATGATTCAAAACTTCATCACAAACTTTGTCAGTATGCTTGACAATATAATGGTCGGCAATTTGGGAACCGAACAGATGTCGGGCGTTTCCATAATAAACCAACTGATTTTCATTTTTAACCTCGCAATATTCGGTGCGCTGAGCGGTGCGGGTATATTTACCGCACAGTTTTTCGGCAAAAACGACACCGATGGAATACGCTACACGGTGCGATACAAAATAATCATAACATTTGTTTTGTTCGCAATAGGCATATTCGTATTCAATGTTTTTGACGAACCTCTTATCAATATGTTTTTGCACGAAAGCGATGCGGAGGCTGACGTCACTTTGACCATGCAATATGCCGAACAATATTTGCGTGTAATTCTTTGGGGGCTTTTCCCCTTCTGCGTCACTCAAATACTTTCAAGTTCTTTGCGTGAAACGGGCGAAACCGTTGTCCCTATGATTGCGGGATTCATAGCCGTTTTAACAAACTGCGCTTTTAACTGGGTTCTTATTTTCGGTAAACTCGGTTTTCCCAATCTCGGCGTTCGGGGTGCCGCCGTCGCCACAAACATTTCACGTTATGTCGAGTGTGCGGTTATTCTTGTTTTCATCATAATCAAACGCAAGCGGTTCGCATATTTCAAAGGCCTTTTCAAAGGTTTCGGTATTCCCCGCAATGTGTTCAAAGATATCACGGTTAAAGGCACACCGCTTCTTTTCAACGAATTTCTTTGGTCTTTGGGAATGTCTCTTTTAAGCGTTGCGTACAGTCTGCACGGCATTGATATCGTTGCCGGATACAGCATATCCTCGACCGTTATGAACCTTGCGAACATCGCTTTTATTTCTTTGGGAAGCAGTATCGGAATCATTATAGGCAAGCAGTTGGGTGCCAACGAATTTGAAAAAGCCTATGATACAGACCGAAAACTCATTACATTTTCGGTGCTTTTGAGTTTTGTTATCGGCATTGCGGTTTATTTAATAAGCGACAAGATCACGCTTTTATACAACGTTTCAACCGCCTCAAAAGAATACGCCGAATATTTTATGAAAGTCTGTTCGTGCTTTATACCGGTTCACGCATTCGCAAACTCCGCTTATTTCACAATAAGAAGCGGCGGTAAAACTTGGATAACATTCCTTATGGACAGCGTATATATTATGTGCATAAACGTGCCCATCGCTTTTGCGCTTTTCTATGTTTGTCATTTTTCCGTTTGGGTGATATTCCCGATAATTCAAGCACTTGATATTATAAAAGTCGTTATCGGCATGACTTTGGTAAAAAAGAAGGTATGGCTCAATAATATAGTCGAAAACTAAAAGGAATATTAAAAAACACAGACCGCATAAAACAGTTATGATACAATTGATAAGGGGTTTTACGGGTGACAATACACCC
>CAYPAB010000011.1:0-36121 GCA_964408605.1 uncultured Eubacteriales bacterium | reverse complement strand
CTTTACAGCCTGGTTGTATTTATATTATAATATTATATTATATTATATCAAGATCCGCATAAATCGGATAGTGATCCGAAACGAATCTGCCGTCAATACCGTCGGTAAGAACTTTGTACGTAAGCGCTTTAAATCCGCTGTTTATCATGACGTAGTCGATAACTTCGTCTTTGTTTTGTTCGGGGTGGGTATCGTGATATGTGCAGTAACTCATTGTGTCGGGTGCCGCAAATTTTGTGTCGGCAAGAACGCCGGAGTTTACAAATTGGTTGTAGTTTTCGCTGCCTTGAACCACGTTCATATCGGCGGTGAATACAACGGGAATATCGGTAAATTCAGCCGCTTTTTTAACTATCATATCAACACTGTTTCTTCTTGCGATAACTCCGATATGGTCAAAGTGGGTGTTGATGTGAACGTATTTTACGCCGTTGGATTTGTTTTCAAGCAATACCCAAGTGCAAACACGTCTGCAAACGGCATCCCAACCGTAAGAGGGTTCGTCGGGTGTTTCCGAAAGCCAAAACGTACCGCTGTCAAGAGCATTGTATTTTTCTTTTAAATAAAAGATTGCCGAATGTTCGCCTTCGTTTTTGCCGTCGTCACGGCCGACACCGACATGAGCGTATTTGTTGCCTGTGTTTTCATCCAAAGCCTTCATCCATTCGGGTGTTGCTTCCTGCACACCGATTGAGTCGGCTCCGCTTTCAAGCATCGTTTGAGAAACGATACCGATGCGGTCTTCCCAAGTGTCGTCGCCGACGTTTGTACAACGTATGTTAAATGACATTATACGCATATTGTTATCCTCCTTTGATTCACACCGCTTTTATCGGATAAGTCACCTTAACTTTATAATACCACAATATGGCAAATAGTCAACCGAAATGGTGAAAAAGGGTGCATTTTCAAGAATAAAAAAACGGTGTCTTACGGGCGATAATGCCCGAAAGACACCGTTAATATTATTAGTGTTTAGCGGATTTCCTTTGGAAGAACTTGACAATTTCAACAATGGGTATGATGAGGAAGGCAAGTCCGAGAGAAATAGCGTATGCTTCAAACGGAAGGTGAGCGAAGCCGAAAAGATCCGAAAGGAAGTCGATTTCAACAACGGCGGTTGTAAGAAGCAAAGAGCCTATCATCGCACCGTAAAGTGCAAAGTTGTGCTGACCTTTGAACATCATTCCGACCGAAGAACCTCTTTGCGAACGCATATTGAACGAATGGAAAATTTCGCACATTGACATCGTAAAGAATGCCATTGTCATACCTTCACTGCTGTTTGCGATGTTGTAGAATTCCCAATGACCTGTTTCGAGGAATTCGCCGATGTAGAACGCAATAACCGTAAGAAGGGTAACAAGAATGCCTTGATATGCGCAGTCTATACCGAGACCGCCGGCGAATATGCCGTCACTTTTGCTTCTGGGCTTTCGTTTCATAATATCCGATTCGGGCTTTTCAAGACCGAGCGCAAGAGCGGGGAAGCAGTCGGTTACGAGGTTTATGAAAAGAAGGTGAGGTGCTTCGAGGATCGTGAATTTCATAACCGTTGCGAAGAAGATCGAAAGAACTTCCGAAAGGTTTGAACCGAGAAGGAATTGAATTGCTTTTCGGATGTTATCGTAAATTCTTCTGCCTTCGCTCACAGCGGAAACGATCGTTGCGAAGTTGTCGTCGGTGAGAACCATATCGGCAACGTTCTTTGTAACGTCGGTACCGGTAATACCCATACCGACACCGATGTCGGCACTCTTGATTGAAGGTGCGTCGTTAACTCCGTCGCCTGTCATGGCGGTTACGTAACCTTTGTTTCTCCAGGCGTTTACGATTCTTGTTTTGTGTTCGGGCTGAACACGTGCGTAAACGAAGACGTTTTCAACGATTTTTTCAAATTCTTCGTCGCTGTATTTATCAATGTCGGCACCCATCATCGCCTGTGAATCATCGGTGAGAATACCGAGTTCTCTGGCAATTGCTTTTGCGGTGTTGATATGGTCGCCGGTTATCATAATCGGGGTGATACCCGCATTGCGACATTCAACGATGGCATCTTTAACTTCGGGGCGAACGGGGTCAATCATACCCGTAAGACCGATGAAGATCATATCGTTTTCAAGTGCGCTCGATTCGTAAACAGCAGGTGCGCTGTCGTACATTTTGTAGGCGGCGGCAAAAACACGCAAAGCCTTGTTACCCATTCGGGTGTTTTCTTCGGCGGCTTTTTGGAGGATCTCGTCGGTCATATCAACCACCTGACCGCCGACGAGAGCCTTCGTGCATTTTTTGAGAATCTCATCGGGAGCGCCTTTGGTGTATTGAGTGAACTTTCCGTTAACTTCGTGAACGGTGGACATCATCTTTCTGCCCGAATCGAACGGAACCTCGCCGACTCTGGGGTTAGCGACCACAAGGTCGGACTTTTTAAGACCGAGCGTTGTGGCGTAGTTGATGAGCGCAACTTCGTCGGGTTCGCCCGTGCTTTTGCCGTCTTCACCGATTTCGGCGTTCGTGCAAAGTGCCATAGCGGTTGCGAGTGCGTTTTCGTCTTCCGCATAGTGGTCAACAACGGTCATAACGTTTTGTGTAAGAGTACCTGTTTTATCGGAACAGATAATTTGAGTGCATCCGAGCGTTTCAACGGCATTCATTTTGCGGATGATTGCGTTCTTTTTCGACATATTCGTAACACCGATTGAAAGAACGATTGTCATAACCGCAACAAGTCCTTCGGGAATTGCCGCAACAGCGAGTGCGATGGCTGTAATGAACGAGTTGAGGGCAACGTGGTAAAATTCTCCGTCGCCACCCGTGATGAGGTGCATTGCGATGTTATAAGCGAAAATAACAACGCAAACGCCGACAACGAGTTTTGTGAGGATTTTGGAAAGTTGCTCAAGTTTTATTTCGAGCGGTGTTTTGTTTTCTTCCGCTGTGGAAATGGCGGTGGCTATTTTGCCCATTTCTGTATCCATACCCGTTGCGGTAACAACCGCTTTACCTCTGCCGTAAACGAGCGTTGAACCCATATACGCCATATTTTTGCGGTCACCGAGGGGAACTTCGTCGGAGTCTTTACCCATAAGGGCTTTGACGAGTTTCGTAACGGGAACGGATTCACCGGTGAGTGCCGCTTCCTCGATTTTCATGCTGGCACATTCGAATATACGGCAATCGGCGGGGATCGCGTCACCCGCATCGAGAAGGATGACATCGCCTACAACGAGGTCTTCGCTCTTGATTGATTCGATTTTGCCGTCACGAAGTGTTTTTGTAGTTGCGGCGGCCATTTTTTGCAACGCCTCAACCGCTTTTTCCGCTTTGTTTTCCTGAACAACACCGAGAACGGCGTTTATCAAAACAACAACAAGAATGATTATCGAATCTGTCGGCGGAACGAATCCCTTTGCTTCGATCATTTCGGTGGCGGCGGAAATAACAGCCGCTACAAGAAGAATGATGATCATGGGATCTTTCATTTGGTCAAAGAACTTTTTCAAGGTGGAGTCTTTTTTTTCTTCCGCAAGTTTGTTTTTGCCGTTTTTTTCAAGCCTTGCCGAGGCTTCGGCGGAGGTAAGACCCGCTTCGGAAGAACCGACTTCCCTGAAAACGGCTTCTGCCGTTTCGAGATAGTGCTTCATAGAACCATTTCCTTTCTTTTTCAGAGAGAAACAAAAAAGACTTTTACCGTGTGGCACGGTAAAAGTCTCACTCTTTAAGGTACCATCGGGCTATTGCCGTACTGACGTATGATACCGTGCCACAGGCACGAGTTACTCCCTTTTATGAAAGTAATTATATTACATCTTTTGGAATTTGTAAATAGTTTTTTTGATTTTTTAATATTTTAAAATCATATAAAATCGCATTAAAACACAAAATGCAAAAAAATACAACCGCATTATTGCGGCTGTAAAATCAAAGGTTGAATTTGCGTTCCTTTAAGTGCCGATTCCAATGTGTCGGGAATAAGCGAAAAATCGGCAACCATAGAGTTCGGTTTTGCCGAATAACTGTCTTGTCTGTACGGCACGAAGTATATGTTTTTGTAATTCAGCAAAGAACCGATGTTTTTCGCCGCATTCGATAGGGCATCGTTTGTTGACGGTGCTATAATCAGCGGACGGGCGTTTCTTAAATGCGCTTTTGCGGCAAGCGTTACGGCGGTGTCGGTAACACCGTTTGAAAGTTTTGCCAATGTGTTCCCCGTACAGGGTGCGATTATCAACGCATCAAGCAGTTTTTTCGGGCCGATTGGCTCTGCTTTCGTTATTGTGTGAATTACATCGGCGCCGGTTATATCTTTAAAACGGGCTCTCCAATAGACCGCATCGCCGAACCGTGTGTCGAGAGTGTAGGAGTTTTCGGACATTATGGGAACGATTTTGTAATCGAGTTTTTGAAGTTTTTCGATTTCTTCGAATACGCTTTTGAATGTGCAAAACGAACCGCATATTGCGAAACCTATTGTTTTCATTCTGTGTACCCCCTTGCTCTTATTATGGGAAGTATCGAGCGGCCGATTATTTCGCCGGCTGATTTGGGAGCCACTTTTCCGGGTAAGGAACTTGCCTTAACAACGGTCATCGCACGTTCTTTGGCGGCTTGAAAATCAATGCCGAAAGGCGCCGAGGCAATTTCAACAAGAACGCATTCGGGATTGAGTTTTTCAATGACCGAGCCACCTATGACTTTTGTAGGAACGGTGTTGATTAAAGCGTCGAAATTTTGATGCTCCGATTCAAGTGTTTCAAAGCGTTTGTGCTTCAGCGATTTTGCGAATGCATCGGCAAAGTCGCTTTCTTTCCGTGCGAATACCGTGACATCGGCACCTAAAGATTTGAGGGTGCTTGCCAAAACTTTACCGACTTTTCCGTAACCGGTGACGGCACATTTCATGCCGTGTACCGTGACGGGCAATTCTTCGATAAGCACTTTTAACACCCCCTCTGCGGTGGGTACGGCATTGTATATTGCAAGTTCGTCAAGAAGAAAATAATCGTGGTAAGGAACCTCTCTCGCATCAAGTTCTTCGCAAAAACTTTTGGGTAACTGTCCGCCGAAAAACAATTTATCGGGAGTAGCCAAAGCACATATGTCCGAAAGAAGAACGGTTTCGTCGAAAAGAGGCGAGTTGAGTGTGAGCCTGTCACGGGTAAGGGGCAAAGGCAATATTATCACCGACGATTCGTTTATCGCATCACCGAGGTTTTCGTAGCAATCGGTTTGATTGAATGCGTAATAACATACGGTGAAATTTTGCTTTTCGAGATATTCGCCCAAATATAACGAGCGGTTGTCACCGCCTAAAATTAAAAACTTGGTGTCATTCATTGGAATAATCAGTCCTCTCGGTATATCATATTCCGACAGCCCAAAAAGGTGAGAGGGGGATGTAAAAAAAGCAGACCGCATAAAACAGGATGGCGTTTCAAACGGTCTGCACATTTAACAGTATTCGATTTTAAAGTATCGTGCTGAACGACGGTGAATTTGTGCTCTCGATTCGTTCCAATTGCACCCTGCATTCGTTTATATAAAGCACGGCGGAGTCCGTGTCACCGATATCGCAAAAATACATTGCCATATTCAAGGCGGTTTTGACGTCGTTTGTTTCCGTCTGACCCAGAAGCACGTTTAAAATATCATCTCTTTTTTCCCATTCGTAAAGTGTTTTGTTAAGTCCCGCTTCTGTTTTTTCTTTGTCTTCGGCGATTGCGCTTTCCAAAACATCGGTCAAAAGAACTTCCATTGTTTCGTGCGTTTCGCCGATATACATAAGCGAGGCAACGGATATGAATATTGCAACGGCAATAAAGGAAACGGCGGTTACAACTCTGTTCATTTTTCACACCTCTTTTTGATAATGCAATAATTTTTGTCTTTGTCAACGGTCATAAGAAGTATATCTTTTTGCCGAAGATTTTCACGCTTGATTTTTGCGAGGATTTCTTCCGAAGTGGCACCGCAGTCTTCAAAATTATCCTCGACAATTCTGCCGTCGATAACAACGGCACAGGCGATACCGGAATCTTTTTCGGGTTTGTCGTAGTTTTTCGGGGTCGAATTTCGCTTTTCGGGTTTCAACAGTACGGAAAGCGTTCCGTTTGTTTCAACAACGGCGTATTCGACATCTTCGATGTTGAAAACATCTTTTTGTCGCAGTGCCGCCAAGACATCGTTTACGGTAAACCTCAACTTTTTCAGTTGATGCTGATCCAAACGGCCGTTTCTTATAACCGTCAGCGGTTTGCCTTGCGTAAAATATCTGAATCGCAGGCTTTTCATATCTATTACCGAAATCAAAATTTCAAATCCGACAAGAAGCATAAGCGGAATGATGGAATTTAAAATCGGCAAGGTGCTGTCTATTATCGGCGTTGCCGCAATTTCCGAAACAAGAAGTGTTATTACAAGTTCGCCCGGTTGCAACTCGCCTAATTGCCGTTTTCCCATTAACCGCATAAACAACGTTACGGCACAGTAGATAATAAAAGTTCTTATAACAACTGAAATCATAATTCATCACCTGTTTTGGTATAACCGTTTTTTTATTGTATATTCCGCCGAATACAGGAAAAAACAAAACAGAATAAAAGAAAAAATTGCGGGTGGTATTTATGAAAGACGGTAAACGCACTTTTTTGAATGTTGAGGACGTTTCACAAGAACAGTTCGGTTACGTTCGTGAAAATGCCGTCGAAAACGGACGTCTTATAAAAGAGGCGTTTAAAGGCAGTTTTGATATCGTTGTCAAAAAAGGTTATTGCGGAGGCAAATGTGTGGTTTTCGCAAACTGCGACGGACTTTGCAATTCGCAAAAAATTGCGGATAACGCAATGAAACCCATGCTGAGTTACGCAGGGGAATTGCCCGAAAACGGCGAACTCGATTTTATATGCGACCGTCTTCTTTGCGGAACGGAGCAACAAAAGGAAACAAGCCTCGACACGGCTGTAAATATGCTTTTGCGCGGAACACTTCTTATATTCCTCGAAGGGTCGAAAACGTGCGTTATTTTCGGCGTACAGTCTTTTCCGGAACGCTCCGTTGAAGAACCGGACACGGATGTGCAGGAGTTCGGCTCACGAGAGGGCTTTACGGAAAATTTAAAAACGAATCTTACGCTTGTGCGAAGGCGTCTTTGCACCGTGAATTTGACGGTCGAAATGCAGGAGGTCGGCAAAGAGAGTAAAACACGTATGGTTTTGTGTTATATGAAAGGCCGTGTTGATAAAGATGTGCTTGATGAGGTCAAGGTGCGCCTAAACGCTTTGCAACTTGATACCGTTTTGGGTGCGGGGTATTTAAGAAAAACGCTTGATACAAAAAGACTTTCGCTTTTCACCATGGTCGGACAAACCGAACGCCCCGACACCTTTGCCGCAAAAATTTGCGAAGGCAGAGTCGGAATTATAATAGACGGTACGCCGTTCGCCCTTATTGTTCCACGCCTTTTTATCGAGAACTTCCAAACGCTTGACGATTATATCAACAGGCCGTATTATGCGACATTTATGCGTATAGTACGTTTTCTCTCGTTTTTGATAAGCATTTTTTTGCCCGGAGTTTTTGTATCAATAGGTCTTTTTCATCAGGAAATGCTTCCCGACGATATGCTGTATAACATAGTCGTTATGGAAAGCAACACCCTGTTTACACTGACTTTGGAAGCACTTATTATTCATTTCGTTTATGAAACCGTGCGTGAGGCGGGTCTTCGTATGCCGAAATCGATCGGACACGCCGTAAGCATAGTCGGAGCGCTCGTTATAGGCGATGCGGCGGTTACCGCCGGACTTATCGGTGCGCCGATGCTTATTATCGTTGCGCTGACGGCGATATGTTCGCTTGTTTCTTCCGATTTATATCAGCCGATTGCGGTTCTTCGCATTGTTTTTATAATAGTCGGCGGAGCCACGGGGCTTTACGGCATAATGATAGGTGCGGCGGCACTTGTTGTGAGCCTTGCCTCCATGACGGATTACAACATTCCTTTTCTTGCGCCGTTTTCACCTTACAACAAAGAGTTGATGAGAGATTCGATTGTCCGCATAAGTATGGAAAAACTCGGCAAAAATATATTCGATATAAACGTGATAAAACTCAAAAAGAAAAACGATAAATAATTTTACGGGGCTTAAATTATGACTGAATCACACGTTAGCGCACCTCAATTTTTTTCTCTTTTGTATTTGTCGGTGCTGAGCAGTATATTTATGTATATATCATCGCCCGAAATAACGATTTCACAAACAGAGTCGCTCTTAAGACCGTTGGTGTTTGCGGTTTTGTCGATAGTTGCGGGAATACCCGTTTTTTATCTTCGCACTCAAATTGCGAAAGATGAAAATTTTAAAGAACGTCTGTGTCGGAGTCGGTTTTTGAAAGTTACGGCGGGGGTATACGGTGCGGTGTATTCCGTCGGAATCGTCAGAACAGCCGCACGTTTCGATTTGTTTGCGAGTTCCGAACTTTTCCCCGGAACGGAAATGACGTTTTTTATGATAATTCTGATTACCGTGTGTGCCTTGCTTTCGACATTGGGGCTCGGCGCACTGTCAAGAGCGGGTGCTGTTTTTACGGTTATTGTCGTTGTTGCGACGGGGTTTGTGATGATTTCACTTTCAAAAGAAATCGATTATTTGAATTTTACGCCTCTGTTTCAAGACGGGGTTTTGAGTTTTTTCGGTGACAGTCTTCTTTTTGTGCTTCAAGCGACGGAAATCGGCACAATGGCGTTGGTGCTTCCCGAAATTAAAGGGAACATAAAAAAGAGTTATATCCTGTGGGCGGTTTTTAGCGGTTTGACTTTTGTTGCGGTACTGTTTTTTGTTGTGGGCACTCTCGGAACGTTTGCGGATACACAACTTTTTCCGACGTATACAGCCGTAACACTTGCGAAATTCGGTCTTCTTGAAAGAATAGATGCGTTGGAAACAGCCGTTTGGATACTTTGCGTGGTGGAAAAAATTTCGTTCTTTTTTCTTATTGTCGTAAGAAGTATAAAAATAATTGTTCCGAAAGCATCGGGAAAGATTATTTGCGGTGCGGTAACGGTAATAATCGGTGCGGTTTTATGGTTCGTGTCGGGCAATTTGGAACGGTTTTCGTTCATTTCTTACACCCCCGTTGTTGTCGGAATGTATGTTGTGCCGGTCATTTTGTTGCCGATTGCGGTGTCTGTATATTTGAAGAAGGTGAAAATGCGTGAAAAAAATACCGAGTCCGATTAAACTTCTCGCTTTGTGTATGTGTGCCGTATGCGTTCTGACTTCGTGCGAAAAAGCGGGAACCGAACTTTCCGATTTGATGATAATACAGGGGATAGGAATAGACGTAACGCCGTCGGGGTACCGTGTTACCGTGGAGATTCTCAATAATGAACAAAGCGGTTCGCCGAGCGGAGATTCTTCAAGCGAATATAAAACAAAAATATACAATGCGGAGGGTGAGTCCGTGGGGGCTGCGTTGATGCAACTTACAACAAAAAGCGGAAACAAACCGTTTTATGCTCATAACAGGGTAATCGTTTTGGGCGAAAGTGCGATAAACAGAAACCTTCAAGACGTTATCGACTTTTTCGAACGCAATTACGATTCCGGAGCATCGGAACTTCTTTGTGTGGCAAAGAACGGTGAGGCGGAAAAAGTGATAAGAGCCGACTTGTCGGATGATACCGTAAAAAGCCGAATACTCGAAAAAATGCTTGAGCAAAGTTACAAGGAGTCGCTTGTTCCGAGAGCCCGAATAATTGATGTCATAAACGATGCCAAAGACGAAACCTCGTGCGTTTGTATTCCGACGGTCACTGTTCGTAAAAACGGCGAGAATGAAAATTTTGTGCTTGACGGTTGTGCCGTTTTCGGCAAAGACGAAACGTTTTCAATGTATATCGGTTCGGGCGATGCGGAGGGGCTTGCGTTTCTTGACAACGAAATAAAAAAAGGTTTTATAAGCGCCGAACTGCAAAACGGTCAAACAGCAACATTCGTTATAAATAAAGGGAAAACGCACTATAAAATCGAAAAAGAAAACGGCGTACTGCACTATAAACTGAAAATTGACGTATCGTGTGATTTGGAAGAAGTGGGCGGTGCGGAATATTTCAGCACGGATGACGGATTTTTTGAAGAAATCAAAACAGCGGCGGGAAAATCCATAGCGAAAAAAGCCGAAAATACATTTGTTGTTTTGCAAAGCGAACACGGAGGCGATGTCATAAGATACGGAAAAAGACTGAGCCTTAAAAACAACGCACTTTACGAGTCGGTAAAAGACAGTTGGGAAAATGAGTTTTCAAACTGTCGCACAAGCATAACCGTTAATGTGACACTCCGCCGAATAGGTGAAGAAACATTTCATTCGTTAAAACCGAATTCGGTCGCAACTCTCGGTGCGGTTGCGAAATAAAAAAACGTTGAAATTATGAATCTAAAATTACAATTCAGAAAAATGTCGTGCTTGAACAAAAACTTGCACGGCAATTTTTTTGTAATAAAAGTGCATAATTCGGGGCATATATAACAGTCGGTTTTTATTACAATTGACGTTGACGAAACAGAAAAAAAGGTCTACAATCTATAATGTTTTAAAAGGAGGTCGGCAATGTTTACGGCGATATTGTGCGCTTTGGCAGGTGCGCTTCAAGGGGTATTACTCAATGGACTCCTAAAATCTGCACTTTCCGGTGCGTTTAATAAAATGCTTATACAACTCTCGCTTAAATTACTGCTTTACGGAGCGGCTTTCGGCGTGATTTATTTCTTTTTAAAGGAATATATTTATTATGCCGCGGTGGGTTTTCCCATCGGTTTCTTTATTGCTTTGGCAGTTCTTTTAATAAAATCCAAAAAGCAAGGAGATGATACGAATGAGCACAGCGGAACTGATTAAAATCGGTGTCGGCATTGTGTTTTTTGCTTTTTGTCTTATTGGGAATATGCATTTCAAAGGTCTTATTAAAAATTCTTCGGAAGACGAAGATATTAAAAGACTTAAAAGTTCTAAAAAACGCAAAAAACTTTGTTTTGCCGGTGCGGTGATAAGCCTTTGGTTTGTAATCGGTGTTTTCGTTACTTGGTTTTCGGGTCGAAAAAGCGGAATGCATATTGAGTTTTCCATGTTCGGCGAACGCTCAAACATCGAAGTTTTCGGGCTGAAACTTTCCGAAACTACCGTTATTACAATGGCAATCGTCTTGGTGGTCGCTGTTTTGTGCATCGTTTTCAGGGCATTTGTTTTTCCGAAATTCAAGGAGGAGCCGAAAGGTTTTCAAAATGTTATGGAACTTTGCGTTGAATCCGTCGAGGAATTTTGCAAAAAGAACGTCGGCGAAAAGGCGGGCGTCAGCCTTGCACCGTATATGTTCTCGCTCGCAATTTACCTTATTATGTGTGCCGCAACCGAACTTATCGGCTTGCGTGCGCCGACTTCGGATCTTGCCGTGACATTTTCGATGGGGCTTATAACTTTTGTTTTGCTCAATTGGTTCGGTTTCAAAAAACTCGGTTTTGCCGGCAGGCTGAAATCAATGGGCGGTTCAATGGCAGCGATGCGACCCATTATGATTCCGTTGAAAATCGTCAGCGACGTGGCGATTCCCATATCGCTTGCATGCCGACTTTTCGGCAATATGCTGGGCGGTATGATAGTTATGGAACTTTTAAAAGGTGCTCTCGGCGGTTATGCCGCCGGAATACCGGGAATTGCGGGTCTTTATTTCAATCTTTTTCACCCGTTGATTCAAGCATATATTTTCATAACGCTTTCCCTGACCTTCATCGAAGAAGCGATGGACGGTCCCGAAAAGCAGTCTAAAAAGTCAAAAAAACAATCTGCAACCGCAGAATAACAAATACAAATTTTCGGAGGTAATTATTATGAGTTCGGCAATAGCAATGCTTACGGCACTCGGTGCCGGTTTCGGTATGTGTTTCGCAACAGCAAAGGCGGTTGAATCCGTTGCACGTCAACCCGAAGCGGCAAGTAAAATTCAAACGATTCTTCTTCTCGGATGCGCTCTTGCGGAGTCGACCGCTATTTACGCTTTCGTTGTAGCGCTTATTCTTTCGGGAAAATAATCGGGTAAGGTGATAATATATGATGGATATGCTTTCGTCTTTAGGCATTACCAAGGACTTATTGGCAGACCTTATTATAAACATTTGCAGTATAACGGTGCTGTTCCTCGTTGTAAAAAAACTTGCGTATAAGCCGGTTAAAAAGTTTATGGCGGCACGTACCGAACGTGTCACGGCGCAAAAACAAGAGGCTGAAAAACTCGCCCGTGAAGTGCAGGTGAAGTCTGCGGAGTACGATGAACTTCTCAAAGAATGCGAAACCGCAAAAACGCAGGCAATAAAAGACGGCGAAGCCGTTGCCCGTGAAGAATCCGGTCGTATAATCAGCACCGCAAAAGAAAAGGCGCAGACTATAATTGATAATGCAAACAAAAAAGCAGAAGAAAAATACAATAAAACGATCGAAGAAGCAAACGATTACATAGTTAATCTTACGATCGACGCTTCGTCAAAACTTCTCGGCAGAGAGGTAACCGACGAAGACAACAGGAAAATAGTTGAGGATTTCCTCAATTCGGTTGACGGTGATAAAAATGCGTAAAGCAAGAATAAAAATTGCCGATAATATGAGCGACGAAACTTACTGTATGCTGTGTGACGGAATCAAAGAAAAATTCGGCTCCGATGTTGAGTTTGAAAAAATAACCGACAATTCCGTAATAGGCGGATTTACTCTCAGTCTTGACGGCGTTATTTACGATAACAGTTTAAGAACCCAGTTGAAACGCCTTAAAAAACATATTGCAAACTGAAAGGGAACTTTTAAATGTCTAACGGTAGTTTTGAATCTAAAAGTGAATATTTAAAACAAAGACTTGCAAGTTTCGAGTTTGAGCGTGTCGTGTACCCTTTCGGAACCGTTAAATCCGTCGGTGACGGCGTTGCACGTGTTGAAGGGCTTTCGGGCAGGCTTTACGGCGAATTGCTTGAATTTGAAGGCGGCGTTTTCGGTATGGCGCTTGATCTTCATGAAAACGGTGTCGGTGCGGTGCTGTTTGACAGTGCCGATTCCGTTTCGGTCGGTCACAAGGTGAGGGGAACGGGCAGAGTTGCCGAAATCCCCGTCGGTGATGCACTTCTCGGCAGAGTTATAGACCCCATAGGAAGACCTCTTGACGGCAAACCTCTTGAAGTTGACGAGTATCTTCCGGCAGAAAGACCCGCTCCCGGTATTATCGACAGAAGACCTGTCGATACACCGCTTGAAACGGGTATTCTCGCAATTGACAGTATGGTTCCCGTCGGCAGAGGTCAGCGTGAACTTATTATCGGGGACAGGCAGACGGGCAAAACTTCAATCGCCCTCGATGCCGTGTTTAATCAAAAAAATACCGACGTAATATGCGTTTACTGTGCCATAGGTCAAAAGGCATCGAATGTGGCACATGTTATCGATATGCTTAAAAAGAATAAGGCTATGGATTACACCGTGGTGGTTGCGTCAACCGCTTCGGACAGTCCGGCAACACAGTATCTGGCACCGTATTGTGCCTGTTCCGTTGCCGAGGGATTTATGAACGAAGGCAAAGACGTTTTGGTAATTTACGACGATTTGTCAAAACATGCGGTGGCATACCGTGCAATGTCTTTGCTTCTTCACAGACCGCCCGGACGTGAAGCGTACCCCGGCGATGTGTTCTATCTTCATTCAAGACTTCTTGAAAGAAGCGCCTGCCTCAGCAAAGAACTCGGAGGTGGCAGTATAACCGCACTTCCCATAATCGAAACAATGGGCGGTAACATTTCGGCATATATACCCACAAACGTTATTTCCATAACCGATGGTCAAATTTATCTTGAAAGCGAACTTTTTCACAGTGGCATAAGGCCGGCGGTCAATACGGGTCTTTCCGTTTCACGTGTCGGCAGAAGCGCACAGCACAAAGCGATGAGGAAAGTTTCCGGTACTTTGAGAATTGAACTTTCACAGTACCGTGAAATGGCTGTTTTCACACGTTTCGGAAGCGATGTTGACGAATCGACCGCAAAACTTCTCAAAAAAGGCGAGTGCCTTACGGAACTTTTGAAGCAGGGCAGAGGTGAGCCGATGTCGTTGTTCGATCAAACGGCGATCCTTTATGCGTACAATTCGGATGTGTTTGAAAATGTCGCCGTAAAAGATGTGAAAACGACGGCGAAAAAATTGCTTGACGAACTGCACACAAAATGTTCGGCTTGCGTTGACGAGGTTAACAACACGGGCGAAATGAGTGAAGCCGTCGAAAGCCATATAAGTGAATTGATGAGTGAATTTAAGGAGCGCCTTAAATGAGCAATGCTAACGAAATAAAGCAACATTTGAAAGCGGTTGAACAAACACGTCAGATTACAAACGCTATGTATTTGCTGTCCACTTCACGAATGAAAAAGGCTATGCAACACATAGATTTCAATCTTTTGTATCTCAAACGCTTACGAGCCACCATAAAAGACGTTCTTTCCAAGGCGAAAAACAACGACATAACAAACCGTTTTATCGAATACAACGGTTCGGATACGGCGGTTTTCGTTGTCGTTACTTCCGACAAAGGTCTTTGCGGAGGTTATAATTCAGCCGTTGTGAAACTTGCCGAGGAAAAAATGGCGGAACACGAAAATCCGATGCTTATATCTTTGGGCATTATCGGTGACAGGATGTTCAAGGAGAGGGGCATTGAACCGCACTATTCGTGGTACGGAGCGTCGCAACATCCGACGATGAACCTTGCAAGCCAAGTTGCGAATAAACTTATTGAACTTTATCTTGAACAAACTTATCATGAAGTTTATGTCGTCTATACCGAGTTTAAAAGTTCCTCGGTGCAAGAGCCTCGCTGTGAAAGGCTTTTGCCTCTTTTAAGGCGAGATTTTCAAGATGTTGCCTATGAGGGTGACAAAACGGCGCAAATGATATTCGAGCCGTCGGTTGAAGTTGTTTTCGACCAACTTGTTTATCAGTATGTAACCGGATTTATGTACGATGTGTTTATGCAGTCTTCCGCAAGCGAAAACATAGCGAGAATGACGGCAATGCAAAACGCAACGCACAACGCCGATGAAATGCTCAAACAACTTTCCACCGAACTTAATGCCGCACGTCAACTTCAAATTACAAACGAAATCACCGAAATTTCCGCAGCGGCGGAAATCGGCGGAATTTAGGATAGATTTATATGGATAAAAATATTCAAAAAGGTACAATAGTAAAAATATCGGGCCCTGTTGTGGATGTTCGTTTTGACGGCGAATTGCCACCTGTTAACGCTCTTCTTTTTATTGAAGGTGCCGAAAAACATCTTGAAGTGGCAATGCACGCCGACTCGAAAACGGTTCGTGCGATAGCGCTTGAAGCAACAGAGGGTCTTTCTTGCGGTTTAACCGTCACTTCCACAGGCGAGGGTATCACCGTTCCCGTGGGCGACGGTGTCATAGGTCGTGTTGTTGATGTTCTCGGCAGACCCATCGACGGAAAAGGCGAAATCAAAAGCGAACACCGTCTTCCAATTCACCGAAACGCCCCCGCTCTTAAAGATCAAAAACCCGCAACCGAAATTCTCGAAACGGGCATTAAAGTCATAGATTTGCTCGTTCCGTACACAAAAGGCGGTAAAATCGGGCTTTTCGGCGGTGCCGGTGTCGGAAAAACCGTTCTTATTATGGAAATGATCCATAACGTTGCCGTAAACCACGGCGGATATTCCGTTTTTACCGGTGTCGGTGAAAGAAGCCGTGAGGGTAACGAACTTATGAGCGATATGGAAAAAAGCGGTGTTATCAATAAAGCGATACTCGCTTTCGGTCAAATGAACGAGCCGTCGGGCAGTCGTATGCGTGTTGCTCTTACGGGGCTTACCATGGCGGAGTATTTAAGAGACGAACGCAACCAAGATGTTCTTCTTTTTATAGATAATATTTACAGATATGTTCAGGCGGGTAACGAAGTCAGCGCACTTTTGGGCAGGCTTCCGAGTGCCGTCGGCTATCAGCCGACTCTTGCCAACGAGTTGGGCGCTCTTGAAGAAAGAATCGCATCAACACGCAACGGCTCGATAACTTCCGTTCAAGCGGTTTATGTTCCGGCGGATGACCTTACCGACCCCGCACCCGCAACGATTTTTACACACCTTGACGCAACAACCGTTCTTTCGAGAAATATTGCCGAACTCGGAATTTATCCGGCGGTTGATCCGCTTGAGTCGACAAGCCGTGCGTTGGAACCGGATATTGTAGGCGAAATGCATTATAACGTCGCACGCAGAGTCCAAGAGTGTTTGCAAAGATACACAGAACTTAAAGATATAATCGCAATTTTGGGTATGGAAGAACTGTCGGAAGATGACCGTGCAACGGTTTACAGAGCACGTAAAATTCAAAAATTCCTGTCACAGCCCATGAGCGTGGCAAAAGCGTTTACGGGCATGGAGGGGAAATTTGTTCCGGTTAAAGATACAATTGAAAGTTTCCGTCAAATCATTGACGGCGAAGCAGACGATATTCCCGAATCCGCATTTTTTATGGTTGGGGATATTGACGAAGCACGTGAAAAGGCGAAAACTCTTTGAGGTGGCACAATGGCTGAATTTATTCTTGAAATGTTTACACCGCAAAAACAGTTTTTTGTCGGCAAGGTGACTTCTTTTGTGTGTTCGTCGGCAGACGGTGAAGTTTGTGTTCTTGCGGGTCATCACCCGATGCTTGCCGCAATTGTTCCGGGTGAGGTGCGTATTAAAACGGAGAACGACACGAAAAGTGCGTATGTTTCCGACGGTTTTATGGAGGTTCGACCCGACCGTGTTATGGTCTTTTCGCATATGTGCGAATGGCCCGAAGATATCGACGAGGTTAAAGCGAAAGCGACGATCGAGCGTGACAGAGAGCAACTTCGCAATACCGAAAGCCTTTCCGAACACAGGCGGAGCGAAATCGAACTTAAACGTATGATGGCGATGCTTCGAGTTAAGAGGAAAGATATAAACCACAGATAAGAAAAAACGGCTACAATAAATGCCAAGGGGTCTTACGGAAAAACGTAAGACCCCTTGGCATTTTATTATAAGAGATTCTTGAATTCGTCGATTATGCTTTTTTCGTCGAATTTGTTTTCGGCTATTTCCGAAAAACGTTCGCAACCGTATTTCATAAGAAAAAGAGACGTGTATTTGTTAAGTGTCACAGCTGAAATGAAAATCTGCAATTCGGGGGCTTTTGCGAAAGTTTTTTCGAAAAAGTCGGATGTGTTCGAAATTTTAATTTGAGCGGTTTCGCAAAGTGCTTTTAAATTTTCGAGTTCGCTTTTAAGAAAATCCGAAACGCAAGTGTTTAAATCCGTTTCGCACGGGGAAACGGCGTTTTTGAGTTCCGAAAGTTTCAATGCGATGGTGCGGTTTAAGGCTTTTTGTTCCGCCGACTCTTTAAAGTAAATATCTTTTGCCGTTTCACGGCGGTCATAAGTTTTTATGATATCACAGAGAGCGGAAACGGCGTTTTCGCCTTTATCGAACGAGGGTTTTGTTTCTTTGATTATTTCCGCAACAGTTTTTGCCGTTTTGCCGTAATTGACGGCACTTTTCGAAACAACGCTCAATTCCGCAACCAACATATTTATAAAACCGAGTTTTTCCGAAACGGAGGCATTGCGAAGTTTTTCAACAAGAAGGTTGTCTGCCGTTCCGTTCAAAACATCCGTTTTCGAAAAAGTTTCGGAAAGAGTTCGAAAAGTTTCGTAATAGTCGGCAAAATCTTCGGCAACCGTTTGCGATTGAAGATATTGGCGTATGAGCGAAATGTCAATATCCGTATTTTTGCTTTCGAAAACGGTCATCATTCGTGAAAGGTCTTCCCAACCTCTTGCGGTTACAAAACTTTTGCCGTCGGGGGTGCTTTCTATAAAATAAAAATCGGCTTCCTTGAGATCCAAATAAGTTATTATTGCGGGGTGAATGTTTTTCTTTACGGCATATTCACGCCAAACGCCGTAGTTCGCCTCAACATCGATTTTCTTTATTCGGTCGAGCGTGGCAATGTCGTATTCACGAACCGATTTGTTGTATTCGGGCGGATTTCCGGCGGTTACCACAGTCCAACCGTCGGGAACGGCATGCGAACCGAATGTTTTATATTGCAAAAAGCGAAGCATCGACGGAGAAAGCGTTTCGGAAACGCAGTTTATTTCATCTAAAAACAAAATACCTTCTTTTTTATCGTTTGCTTCAATGTATTCGTAAACAGATGCAAGTATTTCGCTCATTGTGTACTCCGAAACATCGTATTCCTTGCCGTTGAAAACTTTTTTTGTTATAAACGGAAGCCCGATTGCACTTTGCCTTGTGTGATGTGTCATCGAATACGAAACAAGACCGATGTTCAGTTCCTCGGCAATTTGCTCCATGACGGCGGTTTTGCCTATTCCGGGAGGGCCGTAAAGAAAAATCGGTCGCTGTTTTTCAACGGGAATAAGGTATTCGCCCGATTCATCTTTTTCGAAATACGCTTCAACCGTATTTTTGATGTGTATTTTCGCTTCTTTTATATTCATAACATCAACTCCTCAAAAAGAGCGTTTATTTCGCTTAAATCAGCGGTTTTCTTTTTTGCCGACAACACCCGCAAAAGATTGTGCCGACCTTCGGCGGAAATTAAACCGTAAAGTTTTTCGTAAAACGATGCGCTGAAATCAATGTTGTCTGCAAGGTATTTAAGAACTTTTTCTTCGTTCAGTTTAACGGCGAACACCGCCGCATCTTCCGAGTGTTCTTTTAACGCATTCAAGTATACGTTGCGGTACTTGTCGGATAATCCCACGGGGTATGCAAGGCGAAAAGAGGCGATAAGCGGTTTTTCGTGCGGTTGTGTACTGTCGAAAAAATCGTCGTATTTTTGAAAATCGAAAATGCCGTCGTTTAGAAGTTTTTCACGGTCGCCGTAAAAGTTTTCGCCGACAAAAACTTTGGCATTGTATTTTTCAAAAGCGATTATATGATTGAAACAGGTTTTTTCGGCTGTCAGGTAGCCGTAGGGGAGAAGCGTTTTGAAACCCAACATCAGATCCCTTGTGTTGTCGGGTATGTTTACCGTCGGACAGTTCTTGCAGTCGTTTTCCGTCAAAAAAGAGGTCACAAACATACACTTCGTGTTTTTCGGCGGTGTTACGGGGCAGTTCCCGAAAAGCGATGCACCCGCATAATTCAAATTATCGGGCAGTTGCAAAGAGGTTAAACCGTTGCACCCCGAAAAAGCAAGGTCGCCCAAATAAACAAGGCTTTTCGGCAGACGGATATTGTTTAGGTTTTTACAGCGGTAAAAAGCCTTTTCTCCGATTTTTTTCAGTTTGTTCGGAAAAACAACTGTTTTTAAAGCGACACACCCCGAAAAACAGTTGCTTTCGATTTCCTCAAGGCTTTCGGGCAGAATTACGCTTTCAAGTGCGGTGCAGTTTTCAAACGTGTTGCGTTGCAATGTTTTTACGCCTTCGGGGATTTTTAATAATTTGAGTTCGGAGCAACTTTTAAAACATTCTTTTCCGATGTGCGTTAAAAAATTCGGCAACGTGATTTCGCTCAGTGCCATACAGTTGGAAAACGCACCGTCACCGATTTTCGTGCATTTGCCGTTTACCGTGACTTTTTTCAGTTTTCGGCAGTTTGAAAAAGCGGAAGATTTGATTTCGGTGATTTCGGGCGGAATTTTTGCAACCTTTATGCCCGACCAAAAGAAACACCGTTCACCGATTTGTGTAAGGCTTTCGGGGAAATTTATTTCCTCCAACGATTCGCATAAAGCAAAAGCATCGTCTTCCAAGGATTCCAAAGAATCGGGCAACACAGCCCTTTTCAAGTTTCGGCAGTCGTAAAAAGCACTTTCGCCGATCGCTTTCACACCACACGGAATCAACGCCTCAAACAAATTTTCATTGAAGGCGTATTTTTTCGTTCGTATTCTTTTGGCTTTTTTGATGCGGTTTTTGTCGGGAATTTGCAAAAGAATCCTCCTGTTTTAAAGTTTGTCGGTTTCTATATAAAGCGGAATTGCCCAAGAGGGCATTTTCTTTTTATCGAATCCGTTATCGTGAATGAGAAAAGCGGTTTTGAATTTCGGCGGTTTTTCGGGAAAAATACCGTCACCGTCGGTGAAATAGATAACGCCGTTAAACGTTTTGCTTTTTTCGGATTGCAAAAGATTTTCGGCATAGTGAAATACGGGCCTGAAATCCGTTCCGCCGAAACCTCGGAGAGTGAGTGAATCCGTAAACTTTTCAAGTTCGTCTTGCGAACGGATGATATCAACGCTTTGTATTTCGCAGTCACATTGAATTATGTGAATTTCAAACGAGCCGCCGAAAAAATCGGTAGATTTAAGAATGCTGTAAGTTTTTTCGATAAATTTTTTAACGGGGTCGCCGTAGACGGAACCCGACGTGTCAATGCCGATAACAAGCCGTCGAATTTTTGCGTTTTCCGAATATTCAAGCGGTTCTATGAGCGGTATGTTGCCGTAAAAACCGAGCCCGTATGTGTAATAAATGTAATCGAACTCATCGTCGTTTATTTCAAGTTGTTCGTTCGTTTGCACAAATTTTTTCAAAAACGCCGAATAATCGTGTTTGTCACGTGTTACCGATTGCAAAAGCGATACGTCAAACCCTTTCGAAACACCGCAAACAGACGGCGAAGTTTCAACATCACGGATGATCTTTTTCGCAATTTCACGCCAACGCTTTTCGGGGTCGGCATCTTCGGATTGAAAGTCGGCACTGTCGCTTTTCGAGTCTTTTTTGACGTTTTGATAAATGCCCGCTCGGTTGTCTGCAAATTTATATATTGATCGTGCTTCGACTTCTTCGAAATCTTCCGAATTTTCGGTTGAAAAATCATATCCGCCGTAATGACGGTCGGCTGAAAAAAAGGATTTGTAAAACAAAAAACGTTCTTCGGAAAGAGGAAAACGTGAAAGACGGTTATAGACATTTTCCGCCGTAAAATTTTTGATTTCACCCGAAAGTTCAGCCAAAATGCTTTTTCTTACGGCGTTGTTTTTGTCATCGGTGCAGGCGAGTCGGCAACTGTCGGTAACTTTTTCAACACATATATCGCAAGAAAGATCCCATAAATCACGTTGTTTGAAATCGGATTTGTAAATGTGCAAAAACAGGCAATGAAAAAGCGAATGTAAAATAAGTCGGTTGACGGCGTTTTTGTCGCTTTCGAATAAATTCAATATGTATTTCGGAGAGTAATAAAAACAGTTGCCGTCGGTGTAAACATCTTCTTCGTCCGTTTCTATGTGCGGAAAGTTCGACACAGCCCTGTAAAGAGGCGGAAGTTCGGCACACAAACTGTTTTTGCATAAAACAATTACGGAGTCGGCAAGGCGGGATAAATCAGCGTTTTTCATTTTTAACTTTCCCTCCTCGCAATAAATCGAAATATAATCAACTTATTGTAAATTAAAAATGTTAAAAATATGTTATGATAGCGAATACAATCAAGATTTCAAGGGGCTCTTACAGGTCAATTCCCGTAAAAACCCCTTGTGTTGTTAATCGAATTTGATTTTGATTTCGTGTTCGCCCACGGCGGTTTTGATTTCCACATCGTAACCGATGTTTCCGGGCAATTCGATGAGTTTGTATTTGCCGTCACATTCAATGCTTTCGGGCTTTTTGTGAACATAAACAACGGTCGGCACTTTGAATTTTTCGCTTTGCGTGTATTTTAACGAAAATTCTTCGTCTTCACGGTCGTATTTGTACGAAACGATTTCACCGGTAACGGCTTTCGGACGTGGCCGTGTAAGAACTTTCATAAAATCCTGTTCGAGAATGTTGTCGAAATAGCACCAATATGTGTTGCTCCATTTGTAACTGTCGAATTTGTTTTGCAAAAATTCAATGTGCGGATACCAGCCGTCACCCTCCGCACAGGAACCCCATTCACCGACAACACACGGAACATTGAGCCTTTCCTGTGTGCGTCTGTGTTGGTCGAAAATCATTCCGACACGGGAGTTACTTGCGTATTTGTAGGCAGGCGTGTCAACCATAAGGTCGTATGCGTGCGGTGCGTAAACTTGCAAAGATTCACGTTCGCCGTTCACCTTAACGGGCGTGTTGCAACACGGAATGCCCAAGTTTGAATAGTAGTTGTTGCCCATAAACATACAGCCTCTGTCGGTCGTTTCACGCACGGCACCTGCCATTTTGCCGACAAAAGGCGAGTAGCGTTCGGAATCGAAACGCTTTACGATTTTGTCGCAGTCTGCGGTGACTTTTCTTAAAACATCACCGGTGTATTGGTCAAGAACTCTGACTTTTTCCGAACCGAGACCTTCTTTTATGAGTTTTATTTTGTCGATTCTGCTGTCGGTAACGGTTGTTTTTGCCAACCCCATAACGATTCTTCTGAAAATCTTTCCGCCGTCGGCACCGGGGAAAGGCTCGTTCAAAAAATCAAAACCGAAAAGAGCGGGCTTGTCTTTAACCGCATCGGCAAGGTGCTTCCACATATCCGCAAAATAATCCTGAAGACCTTTTCCGTTGTATTTGACATTCGCCCAAAAGTTGTCAAAAGCACGAAAACAGGCGTTGCCGAAAAAATAAGGTTCAGCCCAAACGGCGATTTGTTTTCGGGGAACATAATTGTCGGTTATCGTTGCCCAACGAGGCGCACCGTCACCGTAACAGTATGAGGAATACACATCTTGGTGGCAGTCGAGGTATGCGTAGATGCCGTATTCTTCGCATTTGTCAAGGAACTTGCAAAGGTCATCGATGAGCGTTTCGTTGTAGTGACCGGGTTTCGGTTCCATGGCACTCCAGGTGAAGCCCAAACGAATCATATCGTAACCTCTCGCACGGAATTCTTCAAACGGAAATTCCTCCGCCGGATAACCGTAACCGTGCTTGTTTTCGTCAAAATCTTTTTTATCAACAACGTTCATACCGCTGAAAATACGTTCTCTGCCGTGTTCGTCGACAAATCGCATACCGTCAACTTTAATTGCATCCATAAATTTTTCCTCCGTAAATTATTTGTCGGCTTTTGTTTTCGCAGTTGTTTTAAGAGGTTCCGAAAACGTGTCCCAAAAAGAACCGGCGATTACGCTTATTTCGTATTCGGTGTCGGGATTTAAACCGTCAAATCCGACGGAAAGTGTTTCAGGCATATTGTAGAAGTAAAATTCGCTCCAAATCTTTTTCTGCTTAACGGTTAAACCGCTTTCGGCTTCTTTAACAACGATTTTGTAGTCGTTGACATAATCTGTTTTGACTTTTGCCTGCGAAAAAGTAACGGAAAAGCCGTTGTCGGTGACGTCGGATACCGTTATTTGTGCATTTTCGAACCACGGTGCATCGGTCGTTTTGTATCTTGCGTCGGTATATTTAAATGACTCGGTGTTCCAAGGCTCGTCGATTTCCCAAACGTAGGGGAAGAAGTTGTCGGTAAGCACATCGTAAGGATAAATCCTGACAGCGCCGTCTTCGTTTGCTTCAACAATAAGCATCTGTGCGCAGTCTTCGTTGCGGGGCGGGTGAGTGCCGTAGCATTTGTCGAATTCATCCAACTCAAAATACGACAGCGAACCGGAACCGACACAGGTGAAGTGACGTTGATGAATCGAACGGGGGTCGTTTATCGGAACGTGCGAGTGCCCCGAAAAATCTATGACTTGCGGATAGTCCATAAGCGTTGTAATAAACGATTCGTCTGACCAATAAATACTGCCGGAAACGGTGTCGGTAAGGTGAGGGTGCTGGAAAAAGAAAATCGGCTTTTTCGGGTCTGCTTCACGTGCTTTTTTAAGTTCGTTTCGGGCGTATTCTATTTTATCTCGGTCATATTCGCAACCGTGCGACGATGACATTGTAATAAAACTGAAACCGTTGATTCTCGTGTGATTGTCGGGCGACATACCGAAAATTTCTTCAAACAGTTTGTAAGCACCCGCAACGTCACCGCTTCGGTATTCGTGGCTTGCCATATCAAGAACGCATTTTGTTTCGGGTTTTGTGTTGTTGTCGAGCGTTGCCTTGAATTTTTCCATTTGTATTCTCGAACCGGAACTTGCAAAGTCACCGTTTACGAAAAGGGCATCGAGTTTTTTGTATGTGCCGTGTTCTTCGGATAATCTGTAGGCGATTTTCAACGCCTTTTCCATGCGTTCTTCTTCGATGCATTTTTCGTCATCGTAGTGAACGTCACTCACAACCATAAATCTTATTACGGGGTTAAAGTCTTTCTGTAACATATGAACTCCTCCGTGAAATGTAAAAATATATATATAATTTTATCATCGGCAAACACTTAATTCAACTGTAAAAACAGACAATTAGAAGTGAGAAAATATGTTGAAAAGTTTCATATTTATATTTATTTTCGGGATAACTTATGTTATACTAATAAAAAACGCAAAGGAGATTTTATTATGCAGATTACAAAAGATACCGTTATCGGTAATATTCTTGACGAAGCCCCCGACACGGCGCCTTTCTTTCTTGAGATGGGCATGCACTGTTTGGGTTGCCCCGCTTCAAGAGGGGAAACAGTCGAAATGGCTTGTATGGTTCACGGTGTAAATTCCGACGAACTCGTTGAAAAAATCAACAAATTTCTGGCCGAAAAATGACTGTAAATCTCACACCGAGGCTTTATGCTGTCGCATCTCTCGTAAGGGGCGGCGGCATTGTTGCCGATATAGGAACGGATCACGGCTATCTGCCCGTGTACCTTTTGCAAACAGGCAAAGTTGAAAATGCGGTTGCGGCCGATGTGCGAAAAATGCCACTTAAAAATGCCGAAAAATCCGCCGAACGCTACGCTTTAACCGACAAAATATCTTTTCGCCTTTCCGACGGATTAAAAGAATTTTCCGAAACGGATGCCGATGAATATATTTTTGCGGGCATGGGCGGAACGCTCATAGCACAAAAACTTGCCGAAACACCGTGGGTCAAAAATCCGAATCTGCATTTTGTTTTTCAACCGCAAAGCCGTGCCGAGGATTTGCGAAAATTTCTTTTCGAAAACGGCTTCGAAACGGAGCGTGAAGTTGCCGTGAGCGAGGGCAGGCGTGTTTACATAAGTTTTGACGCAAAATATTCGGGTGTTGTGAAACCTTTCAAACCGTCGGATTGTTTCATAGGGAAGTTACCGCATACCGAAAACGCCGTTCGGCATTTGTCACAACAACTTTTGCGACTGAAAGAAAAACACGATGCATATAAAACCGTCGGAAGGCTCGACGAAGCACGGGATCTTTCCGAAATAATAACCGATATTGAAAAATTCACGAAGGCTCCCGTCTGTTATGAAGATGAAAAAGGTGATTTTTAATGAAAATTAAAGAAGTTTACGATTTTCTCGATTTTATCGCACCGTTTGATACCGCCGAAGAATGGGATAACTGCGGTCTTTCGGTCGGTTCGCTTGAAAACGAGGTCACCAAAATACTTGTTGCCCTCGATGTTACCAAAGATGTCATAAACGAGGCGGTAAATATCGGCGCTCAACTTGTTGTGACACATCATCCGCTTATATTTACACCGATTTCGAGCATTACCGCCGACAGTTTGCCTTATAAAGCGGTAAAGTCGGGCGTTACATTTATTTCGTCGCACACTTGCCTTGATAAAGTAACGGGCGGTGTGAACGATTGCCTTGCACGAAAAGTCGGGCTCAAAAATGTCAGGACATCGGAACTTGATGCTTTTCTTAAAATCGGCGAAACCGAACCGTGCAAAGCGGAAGATTTTGCGTTGAAAGTGAAAAACGCATTGGGCGGTAAAGTCGCATTTACCGTGAGCGACAAAGAGATTACAAAAGTTGCGTTTTGTTCGGGTGCCGGCGGCGACCTTGTCACACTTGCGGCAAAGGAGGGTGCGGATGCACTTCTTACGGGCGAAGCGAAACATCACGAATATTCGGAGGCAAAGCGTTTGGGAGTTGCACTTTTCGATGCGGGGCATTTCGAAACCGAAGTTGTCGTGTGCGATTTTTTAAAGGCTTGTCTTGAAAATCAGTTTGAAGATACAGAGGTTTTTGTTTACGACGAAAAACCGCCTGTAAATTATGTTTAAAAGTTGGTAGTAAAATGGCGTTAGACGGAATGTATTTGAACTTTCTCGTTTCATCCGCAAATGGGTTACTTGCAGGTTCAAAAGTCGATAAAATTCACCAGCCGTCAAAAAATGAGTTGGTTTTTATAATGCGTACAAGGGGCGGTATGCACAAGTTGTATTTTTCGGCGGATGCAAACAGTCCGTGTTTTTCCGTGGTCGAAAAAACACCCGAAAATCCGCAGACACCGCCGATGTTGTGTATGCTGTTCAGAAAGCGTCTTGTCGGAGCGACTCTTTTGAGCGTTGAACAGCAAGGTCTTGACAGAATTGCGTTTTTTAAATTCGATGCCGTTAACGAAATCGGCGACAGAGTGAACCTCACGCTTGCGGTTGAAATAATGGCGCAACACAGCAACGTGATTCTTTTAGACGGCGAAAATAAAGTTATCGATGCTTTAAGGCGTGTCGATGCGGAAAAGTCTTCATACAGACTTGTGTTGCCGGGCGCACAGTATAAATTGCCGCCGCAACAGGAAAAAGCGGATTTGCGTTTTTTTGAACCGCAAGATGTGTGCGATGCCGTGTTGAAACTTCAAAATTCACATCTTTCATCCGCTGTTTTGAAAACATTGCAGGGCGTGTCACCGCTGTTATCACGTGAGATATCGTTCAGAGTGTGCGGTGACGATAAGTCTGTCGGCGAACTGACCGCCGAAGAAAAAGTGAAATTGCTGTGCGAGATAAGTGCGTTGAAGACGATGCTTTTAACAGGCAATGCGGAGCCTACGGTTGTGTTTGACGAAACGGGGAAGCCGGCGGAGTTTTCTTTTATGCCGATAACCCAATACGGTTCGTATTATTCAACCGCTGAAAAAGACAGCGTTTTTTCGCTTCTCGAAAGTTTTTATTCTGAGCGTGACCGAGTTTTGAGGGCACGTTCCAAGGGCGCCGAACTTTTTAAGGTGCTTGATAATTTAATAGAACGTGTGGCACGAAAACTCAATAATCAGCGTGACGATTTGAAACGCTGTGCCGACAGGGAATCGATACGCATAAAAGCGGAACTTTTGACGGCATCGCAGTACAGATTGCAAAAAGGCGAGTCCGTTTACGAAGTTGAAAATTATTATGACAATAACACCGTTGTGAAAATCGAGGTTGACCCGTCTTTGTCACCGTCGCAAAACGCACAAAAACTTTATAAGGAATACCGAAAAGCGTGTACCGCCGAAAATATGCTTGTAAAACTTATTCAAGAGGGCGAACAGGATTTGGAATACCTCGAAAGTGTGCGTGACCTTCTTGAGCGTTCGACCCTTGAACGGGAGTTTGCCGAAATTAAAGATGAACTTATTTCTCAAGGCTTTATAAAACCGAAAAAAACGGCAAAAAAGCAAATGAAAAAGCAGTCGCTTCCACCGTTGGAGTTTAAAACAAGTGACGGATTCACGGTGCTTGTCGGCAGAAACAACATTCAAAACGACAAACTGACCTTTAAAACAGGCAAAAAGGGTGATATCTGGCTTCATGCACAAAAATGCCCCGGTTCACACGTCTTGCTTGTTTCCGACGGCAAAGAGGTTTCCGACGGTGCAATTGTTGAGGCTGCGGAAATCGCCGCTTATTACAGTTCGGCAAAAGACGGAACGGTCGTCACGGTCGATTATACCGATGTTAAAAACATTAAAAAACCGAACGGCGCAAAACCCGGATTTGTTGTGTATTACACATATTATTCGGTGAACGTCAAGCCGAAATCACCGCAAAAATAAATATAAAAAACGGCATGGAACAAGGGGTTCCGCAGGCTTATTGTCACCTGTGGAACCCCTTGTATTATACTATTCGGTTTGTGCCGGTGTCTTGTTCGGCAACGCCTTTCGAGAGCGATGTTATTTCGACATTTCCGCAACCTTTTTTAAGCGTTCGGGAATTTTGATTTGTTGTGGGCAATGCTTTGCACAGGCACCGCATTCAATACAGTTGTCAGCACGTTTTTCGGTGGGGATTCGGTCGTATGCGGTTTTGAAATCCTCTGTGTTTCGTGTTTTGTTGTATTCGTTGTATGCACCGAAGCAAGCGGGAATATCAACACCCGCGGGGCAAGTTTCAACACAGTATTTGCAGTCGGTACAGGGAATTGCGAAGTTCTGCCTGAAAAGAATGTTCGCACGGGATATCGCATCTTTTTCGATGTCGGTGAGCGGTGTGCATTCCGAGAATGTTTTTATGTTGTCCTCAACTTGTTCGTAAGTCGACATACCGCTGAGAACGGTCAAAACATCGGGCAGTTCCAAATCGAACCGCAGTGCGTAGGAAGCGGCTGAGGCTTCGCCCAAATCCTCAAAAACTTTTTTCGCTTCGGCGTTTAACGTATGGAGCGAACCGCCCCTTACAGGCTCCATTATAATGCACGGGATATTTCTGATTTCGAGTTCCTTGTAAAAAGATTTCGCATCGGTTGCGTCCCAGTCGTAATAGTTTATTTGAAGTTGAGCAAAATCCCATTCGTATTTGTCAAGAAGTTCTTTGAAAAATTCAAGATCGCCGTGATATGAAAAACCGAGGTGCTTTATTTTCCCCGCCTCTTTTTGCCTTTTAAGGCGGTTATATGAATCGTCTGCTTCAAACACTTCCATAATTTCTCTGTTTACGGCGTGGAGCAAATAAAAATCGAAATAATCGACACCGCATTTTTCAAGTTGTTCGTTGAAAAGTTCGTCGGTGTGTTTGCCTTGCTCTTTAATGACCCAACCGGGAAGTTTTGTGGCAAGGCAGTAGGAGTCACGAGGATATCTGCCAAGTGCCTCCTTAACAAAATTTTCTGAATCGCCCCCGTGATAAACATAGGCTGTGTCGAAGTAGTTTACACCCGATTTTACGGCGAGGTCAACAAGCCTCAACGCCTCTTGACGGTCAATTGTTTCGTCGCTGTCGCTTTTTTTCGGCAAACGCATAAGACCGAAACCGAGTTTTGATATTTTTCTTCCGATAGACTCAAAATCACTGTATTGCATAATTCCCCTCCGAAAGTGTTTTTTTAATTATACAACACCCATTCGGCTTTTACAAGGGAAAAGCGTTTTAATATCCGAATAAAGTTTTTCGTTTAAAACACCGTTTCAATTGTTTTCACACAGTTTTCGGGTGAATATCGGAAATAATCAATGTGACCCTCATTCAAAAAATAATGCGGTTTTTTTCTGGGGTAGGAGGCGTCGAACGCATCAACGATAATCAGTTTGAATTTCATTTTTTCGGGAATAATGCTTTTGATGTAAACGCTTGTGTGTTGACCTTCGCAAACGTCGGGCGTATATTCGGCAAGCCCCGAAAGGTTCGGTGCCAACTCAACAAACACGCCGTAACTTTCAATGCTTCTTACCGTTCCGCTGACGGTTTCGCCGACATTGAAAAACGAGGCGTTTTCTTCCCATGTTCCCAAAAGTTCTTTGTGGCTCAAAGTCACTCTGCCGTTTTCGTCGAACGATTTTACTATTACTTTTATGTCGTCACCGACACCGAATCTTACCGAAGGGTGGGGGATTCGTGAAACGGAGATGTTGTCAATCGGCAAAAGTGCGTTCACGCCACAACCGATATCGCAAAAAACACCGAAGTTTTCAAGATGCGTTACACGTGCATCTATAATATCGCCGACGGAAAGCGTTGGGAGTTTTTGCTCTGTGAAAGCGTTTTGAACTTTTTTTCGACTCAAAAATGCGGTGGGTTTGCCGTTGTGATCTTTTATTTCATCAACAACAAAACGAACGGGCTTGTTGACTCTCGCTATTATCGCAATATCACGTGTTGTTCCCTCGCTTATGCCTTCGGCACATTCTTCCCGCGGGATTATCCCGTGAATAAAACCGAAGTCGATATGTAAATTGTGTTCGCAGTCGCAATACGAGGCTCGTTGCTCAAGGGGGATTTTTTCCGAGAATGCCCTGTTGAAGTTTTCTTTCGACGACAGATAATATCTGTTCTCTTTTGTGTTGAGTAAAAAGCCCTCCGGAAGATATGACATCATAATTTTCACCTGTTTTCATTTATTTTTATCTTGCTCTTTAATTTTATGTAAAAGTGTGTTACAATATTTCACGAAATCATAATCGGGGGGATTTTTGTGGATGTCCGTGTAGGTGATATTTTGGAAATGAAAAAACAGCATCCCTGCGGAACAAAACGCTTTCTTGTTTTGCGATCCGGTATGGATTTTCGCCTGCGCTGTTGCGGATGCGAACGTGAATTCCTTATTCCGCGCTCAAAGGCGGAAAAAAACATAAAAAAGATAATCAGGGAGAATACCGATGCTTGATAAACTCGAACAGGTCGAAGCACGTTTTGAAAAAGTCAACGATTTACTGTGTTTGCCCGAAACCGTTTCCGATCCGAACAAATACGCCGAACTTATGCGTGAACTTAAAAGTTTAACGCCGATTGTCGAGGTTTTTCGGGAGTATAAAAGCGCCGTCGAAAATGTCGATGCGGCAAAAGAAATGCTTGCGGAACACCCCGACAAAGAACTTAAAGAAATGCTTGAAGCCGAAATTGAAGACGGCAAAGAAAAAGCACACCTACTGACGGAAAAACTGAAAGTTTTGTTGCTTCCGAAAGACCCGAACGACGACAAAAACGTAATTATTGAAATCAGAGCCGGTGCCGGCGGTGAAGAAGCGGCGCTTTTCGCAAACTCGCTTTTCAGAATGTATTCGATGTATTCCGAAAGCCGAGGTTGGCACCGTGAGGTGCTTTATCTTAACGAAACGGGGCTCGGCGGAATTAAAGAAATAAGTTTTATGATTGAGGGCGAGGGTGCGTATTCACGATTTAAATTCGAAAGCGGTGTGCACCGTGTTCAACGTGTCCCCGAAACCGAATCCGGCGGAAGAATACACACGTCGACAGTCACCGTTGCGGTTCTTCCGGAGGCGGAAGAAGTCGACATCGACATCGATCCCACCGATTTGCAAATCGACACATACCGTTCAAGCGGTGCGGGCGGTCAGCACGTCAATAAAACCGAATCCGCAATAAGAATCACGCATATCCCGACGGGAACGGTCGTTGAGTGCCAAGATGAACGAAGCCAATATAAAAACAAAGACCGTGCAATGAAAATTTTGCGTTCACGCCTGCTTGAAGCACAGCGTGAAAAACAAAACGCCGAAATCGCCGACGAACGCCGTTCGCAGGTCGGCACGGGTGACAGAAGCGAAAGAATAAGAACATATAATTTTCCGCAAGGGCGTGTTTCCGATCACAGGATCGGCTTAACACTTTATAAAATCGAGGCTGTTTTGAACGGTGACCTTGATGAAATAATCGACGCTCTTATTACTGCGGATACAGCGGAAAAATTGAAAGCATCAGAGGAATAAAGTTGAATACCGAAATATTAAAATTATCATTTACAGACGAAGAAAACAAATATCAAAAAGCGACGGAACTTTTAAAAGACGGTCAAGTTGTCGGAATGCCCACCGAAACGGTTTACGGGCTCGCCGGAAGTGCTTATTCGCCGTCTGCCGTTAAAAAAATATTCGAAGCAAAAGGCAGACCGCAAGATAATCCGCTTATTGTCCACATATCCGATTTCTCGCAAATATACGATTTGGTAAGCGAAGTGCCCGAAACCGCCTTGAAACTCGCAAAGGAGTTTTGGCCCGGCCCTCTTACAATGATTCTTCCGAAATCGGAAAAAGTGCCTCTTTGCGTTACGGCGGGGCTTGAAACCGTCGCCGTGCGGTGTCCGTCGCACCCGATTGCGAGGAATTTAATTAAATATTGCGGATTGCCCCTTGCGGCGCCGTCGGCAAACCTTTCGGGAAAACCGAGCCCCACAAAGGCGGAACACGTTTACAATGACCTTAACGGTCGTATTCCGCTTATTATCGACGGCGGTGAATGTGAAGAAGGTGTCGAGTCGACCGTTGTTACGCTCGTTCCCGAAACGCCCGTGCTTTTAAGACCGGGAAACGTTACGCTTTCCGAACTCAAACGTGTTCTCGGCAAGGTCGACGTTTCAAATGCCGTTCTCAATCCTTTGAAAGAGGGCGAAAAAGTATCTTCGCCCGGTATGAAATACAAACACTATTCGCCTGAGGCGAACATAACGGTCATAAGGGGCGGTTATGAAGATTTTTGCAATTTCGTAAACAGCCGAAACGACGGCGAAACATACGCCATGGTTTTTACCGGTGAGTGCGACGGAATCGAAGTCCCCGTTATCGAATACGGCATAGACGGTAATTACCGTGAACTTTCGCATGCACTTTTCGATTCGTTGAGGCATCTTGATGAAATCGGTGCAAAAAGGTGCTTTGTGAGATGCCCCGATGAAAATAACGACGATAATCTTGCGGTTTTGAACCGATTGCTTCGTGCGGCGGGATTTAAGGTGGAAAACGTATGAAAAAGTTGATAGGTCTCACCGGCAAAACAGGTGCGGGAAAATCCACCGTCAGCGAATATCTTTCGAAAAAAGGCGTATACATTATAGATGGAGATACCGTGGCACGCACGGTGCTTGATACCGACAAAACGTTGCTCCCGAAACTTTGCGATGCTTTCGGCAACATTCTTCACGAAGACGGCACTCTCGACAGAAAAAAACTTGCCGCCGCCGCTTTCGTTACTCCCGAAAACACGAATTTATTAAATTCGATTATGCATCCGGCGATAAATTTCGCCATTCGCAACGAAGTGAAAACGGCATTCCGTTCAAACGATGTTGTTGTGGTTGATGCCGCCGCTATCATCGAATCGGGCTTCGCCGATGAATGCGATGTTTTAATCACGGTTCACGCACCCGTGTCGGTTCGAAAAGAACGAATTATGGCGAGGGATAACCTCTCGTGCGAAGATGCTCTTGTCAGAATAAACGGGCAAAAAGACGATGATTTTTATATTTCAAAAGCGGATTACGTCATTAAAAATTACGCTCCGTTTGTGCTTTCGGAGGAACTTGCCACCGTCGAAAAGGAGATTTTTAATCGGTGAACAAACGAACTGAAAATAAAATTAAACTGTTTTCTCTGCTATTGCTATTGTCGGCGGTTTCAGTTATAATAATATACAACGCCGTGAGCCTCGCCTTGCAAACGGTTTATCCGTGCGGATATTCCGAAGAAGTTGAAAAAAACGCACGTGAATACGGCATTGACGAGGCACTTCTTTATGCACTTATCGAAACGGAAAGCGGTTTCGATAAAAATGCTCTTTCGTCGGCGGGTGCAAAAGGTCTTACGCAAATCACACCCGAAACATTCGCTTGGCTTCAAACGAAAACAGGCGAAAGTTACGGCGAAGATTCACTTTACGACCCCGAAATATCCGTAAAATACGGAGCGTTTTTTCTGAGTATTTTGCTTGACGAGTTCGGTGACACAAAAACCGCCCTCGCCGCGTACCATGCGGGGCGTGGCAGGGTGAACGAGTGGCTGAGTGATCGGCGCTATTCTTCCGACGGCGAAAAACTCGATGTTATTCCGTATGATGATACCGACTTTTATGCACGTAAAGTGGAAAAAATCCGCAAAAGATATATTAAAATTTACGGTTTGGAAAACGAACCGTTAACGGAGGATGATATAAATGGCAACAGTTGACGAATTAAAAAAAGAACTTTGTTACAAGGCGGAACACGCCGCATCGGTTGTTTCCGATGAAGAAATAAAAAAAGCCGACGAATTTTGCGAGGGATACAAACAGTTTCTCGATAATGCAAAAACCGAGCGTGAAGCAACCGCAACGGTTAAAGAAGAAGCGATAAAAAGAGGCTTTACCGAATTTGACCCTTATAAGCACTACGAAGCGGGCGAAAAGGTCTTTTTCATTAACCGTGACAAGGCAATTATTCTTGCCGTTTTCGGTAAAAAAAGTCTTACCGAAGGCGTGAAAATTGCGGCGGCGCATATCGACTCACCCCGACTTGATCTTAAACCCAATCCGCTTTACGAAAGCGATGAATTGGCACTTTTCAAAACGCATTATTACGGCGGTATAAAAAAATATCAATGGGTGGCAATGCCCCTTGCACTTCACGGGGTCATCATTAAAAGCGACGGTTCTAAAGTCAATGTAAAAATCGGCGAAGAACAGGGCGAACCGAAATTCGTTATTTCCGATATTCTTCCGCATCTCGGTGCGGAACAGTCGAAAAGGACTCTTTCCGAGGGTATTTCCGGCGAGGAACTCAATGTCATCGTCGGAAGCCGTCCCTTTAAAAGTGACGAGGGCAGTGAACTTGTTAAACTGAATATCCTTAAATTGTTAAACGAAAAATACGGCATCAAAGAATCCGATTTTCTCAGTGCGGAACTCGAAGTTGTTCCGGCTTTTAAAGCCGATGATATCGGCTTCGACAGAAGTCTTATCGGTTCATACGGCCACGATGACAGAGTTTGCGCGTATCCCGCGGCGATGGCGGCGTTTTCCACCGAAACTCCCGATTACACGGTGATTACCGTGCTGACCGACAAGGAGGAAACAGGTTCCGACGGTAACACGGGCTTGCAATCGTCATATCTCAAATATTTTATAGCGTACATCGCAAAAGCAAACGGACTTGATGTTTTCGAAGTCCTTTCAAAAAGCGAATGCCTTTCCGCAGACGTTAATTCCGCATATGACCCGACATTCTCGTCGGTGTTCGAAAAAAACAATTCATCGTATCTTAACAAAGGTGTTGTCATCACAAAATACACCGGTGCGAGAGGCAAAAGCGGAACAAGTGACGCTTCGGCGGAGTATATGGGCAAAATAAGAAATATGCTCGATGATGACGGCATAGTTTGGCAGATAGGCGAGTTGGGTAAAGTCGATGCGGGCGGCGGCGGAACCGTTGCGAAATTCATCGCAAATCTCGACGTTGATGTTGTGGATTTGGGCGTTCCCGTACTTTCGATGCATGCACCGTATGAAGTTGTTTCAAAACTTGATGTTTATATGGCTTACCGTGCTTTTTGCAAATTTTTTAAACAGTAATGTTAAAAAGGGGTGTTTGTAAAATGAAAAATAAGTTTTTGTCGCTTTTGCTTTGCACGGCAATGTTGCTGAATGTCTTTGTTGCCGTGGCGTCAGCCGAAGGCGAAAACGGGGAACTTATTTTGGGCGATGTTGACCGTAACGGAAAAGTCGACACTCAAGATGCACGTGAAATTTTAAAAATGACCGCATGTATTAGAGTGGCGGATTTGACTGTTGCCGATATGAATGCCGATGGCATCGTTTCAATTGAAGATGCCCACCTCGCACTTGTAAAGGCATCGAACATCGGCGGTGTTGTAATTCCCGACAAAAACGGCGACAACTTCCTTTCCGATGACCCCGAAAACGAATTTATAAAAATTATCGCATCCACTTACAATGTAGATACGAAATCGCTTGTTGCGATTTATTCCGTTCCCGACACGGGAACAAACTACGTTTTGCGGTTTAATTCGAAAAACAATTACGAAAAAAGTGCGAACAACCTTTATATGGTTTATCACATAGGTCTTGCACCCGAAAGAACCGTAAGTTACACAAACGGCTCTTTGCTGAATCATAACTGTTCGGTGGGCGAGGGTATGCTTGTTTTTAATCTTGTCAAAACTCAAGTTATGCCACAGTATCCCGATTATTTCAAATAACTAACAACTAATAACAAATGGGTTTCTTCGGATTGTTTTCGGAGAAACTCATTTGTTGTTTGTTCTAAACACGCATTTGGGTTCGGTCTGCGGAAATTTTTGCGGTATAGTCAATAAGAGTATATTGAGCCGGAGGATTACTCGCACTGGAGCCGGCAGTGTGTCGCATACCCCATCCGAATGTCGAAAGAATGGTATTGGCGTCTGTGTTCGCATTTAAGTCATAACCCTTTTTATATCCCAACCAAGATTTTTCAAGATATACAGCCGAAGCGAATGTCCGGTAAGCAAAACGATTAAGGCCGGCAAGGTTAAGGTGCCGAGAGCCGAACCCGATACGGTTTTGAAAAACTATTTTCCGCAATTAC
>CAYPAB010000010.1:0-38839 GCA_964408605.1 uncultured Eubacteriales bacterium | reverse complement strand
AAAAATTCCCGTCATAATTTAGTTACTCAAAAATATTGGTACGGTTTTGTTACGCCGAAAAAAGAAAAACACCCGAAAGCCCTTGTAAATAGAGGCTTTCGGGGTTTGTTGTTATTATTCCCACTCGATAGTGCCGGTCGGCTTGGGGGTGAGGTCGTAGAGGACACGGTTGATGCCTTCGACTTCGTGGGTGATGCGATCGGTTATGTGGTGGAGAAGTGAATAAGGAATCTCTTCTACAGTCGCTGTCATAGCGTCGGTTGTGTTGACTGCACGAATGATTGCGGGCCAACCTTCGTAGCGTTTTTCATCTTTGACGCCGACACTTTTGATATCGGGGACTGAAATGAAATACTGCCAAACTTTGCCGGCGAGACCGTTTTTGTCAAATTCTTCTCTGAGAATTGCATCCGCTTCTCTGAGTGCTTCGAGCCTGTCTCTTGTGATGGCACCGAGGCAACGAACACCGAGTCCGGGACCGGGGAACGGCTGACGGTAAACCATATTGGCGGGAAGTCCGAGTGCGTCACCTACTACTCTTACTTCGTCTTTATAGAGAAGAATGAGGGGTTCAACAAGTTTGAATTCCAAATCATCGGGAAGTCCACCTGCGTTATGGTGTGCTTTAATCCCCTTTTCACTTTCGATTATATCGGGGTAAATCGTTCCTTGTGCGAGGAATTCGATTCCGTCAAGTTTTCTTGCTTCTTCCGCAAAAACATTGATAAATTCATCGCCGATGATTTTACGTTTTGTTTCGGGGTCGGAAACATCAACGAGTCTGTCAAGGAAACGGTCAACCGCATCAACATAAATGAGGTTTGCGTTCATTTCGTTTTTAAAAACTTCAACAACCTGCTCCGGCTCGCCTTTTCTTAAAAGCCCGTGATTTACATGGACACAAACAAGATTTTTGCCGATTGCTTTTATAAGGAGTGCGGCAACAACAGAAGAATCGACACCGCCCGAAAGTGCAAGCAAAACTTGTTTGTCGCCGACTTGGGCACGGATTTTTTCAACCTGCTCCGCAATGAATTCTTCGGCAAGTTCTTTTGTTGTAATTCTTTTCATTTCTTCGGGACGAGTTACATTTCCCATAGCAATTTACCTCCGTTTTATTGAGATTTAAAATACAAATCAATCTGTGTAATTGTCGAAATAGCCCTGAACAAGAATGATGGGCGTACCCTTATCACCGGAACCGCTTGTGAGGTCGCAAAGCGAACCGATAAGGTCTGTAAGTTGTCTGGGTGTTGTGCCCTGTGAAGCCATATTTCCGACGAGTGAACCGGATTTTGCTTTAATGCTGTTTGAAATAGCCTCTTTAAGTTCGGCACCGGAAAGACCTTTGAAATCATTATCGGCAAGATATTTGAGTTTCAGTTCGTTGGGTGTTCCGATAAGGCCGTCGGTATGTGCGGGAGAAACAACGGGGTCGGCAAGTTCCCAAATTTTACCCTGCGGGTCTTTGAAAGCGCCGTCGCCGTAGACCATAACTTCTATATGTTTGCCCGTCTTTTTAAGAAGTTCCGCCTGAATATCATTAACAAGAGCATTGCATTCTTGCGGGAAAAGTTTGATTGTATCTTCCGTTGATTTGTTTGAGCCCAAAAGACCGTAAGACGAGTTGAATCCGCTGCCGTTGACGGAAGCGTTAAGAATATCGTCAAGACCGCAAACAACTTTTGCCCCCGCCGCTTTAAGAATACGTTTTGTTCTTGCACGGGTATGAATATCGCAAGTAAGAACACAATCTGTATATTCAAGAATTGTTTTGGGCTGATTTGCAAACACGATTTCAACTTCGGCGCCTGCTTCTTTAATTATGTCGGAATAATATGCGACATAATCGACACCGGTAAATTCGTGTTTGTTTTCACCGAAAAGTTCTCTGTATTTTTCCAATGTTAAGACGTCGGAATAAGGATTTATACCGGCATCGTCGATTTGATCATAAGTTAAAAGTGCATTACCGACCTCGTCACTGGGGTAACTGAGCATAAGTACAACTTTTTTCGCACCCTTCGCAATACCTTTAAGGCAAATTGCAAATCGGTTACGTGACAAAATCGGGAAAATTACACCGATTGTTTCGCCACCGAGTTTGTTTTTGACATCTGTGGCAATATCGTCAACTTTAGCATAGTTACCTTGTGACCGTGCAACGATTGACTCAGTAAGAGCAACGACGTCACGATCCCTCAGTTTAAAGCCTTCGCTTTCGGCTGCTTCGATAACGCTTGTTACGGCGATATCGACGAGGTTGTCACCCTGCCTAATGATGGGACAACGAATTCCGCGTGAAACGGTGCCGACTTTTCTTTCCATAATGATCACTCCATTATAATAGATTGCCTTTCGGCTATTAATAACTAAAATAACCAAACATAAAACGGGATAAGTTTTATATTGCGAAAATAAAACAGTGAGGACGGCTCTCTTGAAGAAAGCCGCCCATTTAAGAAAACTTATTTCATCATACTGGCAACTTCGTCAGCAAAATTGTCTTCTCTCTTTTCGAGACCTTCACCCTTTGCGTAACGAACAAAGTTTACAAGTTTGATGCTACCGCCGAGAGCCTTTGCAGTGTTCTCGATATATTTAGCAACTGTGATGTCGCTGTCTTTAACGAATGCCTGCTCAGCAAGGCAAACTTCACTGTAATATTTTTTAATTTTACCTTCGATGATTTTGCCGAGAACCTGTTCGGGTTTGGAAGCCATTTTGGGATCCTCTTTAAGTTGAGCCATGCAGATTGCTTTTTCATGCTCAACAACGTCTGCGGGAACTTCTGCCGCTGCGGTATACATGGGTCTCATAGCGGCAACTTGCATTGCGACGTCTTTACCCATTGTAACGAATTCATCTTTATCGGCAACATCGGATTCGAATTTAACGGCAACACCGACTGCACCGCCACCGTGGATGTATGTTACAACATCGCCTTCGATGATTTCGAAACGGCGGATTTTGAGGTTTTCACCGATTGTGAGAATCATATCGTGAAGATTTTCTTCAACTGTTCTGTCGGAGCCGACAAGAACGGCTTTGAGAAGAGAATCAACATCTGCGGGTTTTACCGAAGCAACGGTTTTTGCAACATTAAGACCGAATTCTTGGAATTTGTCGTTTTTGCCGACGAAGTCCGTTTCGGAGTTGATTTCAAGAAGAACCGTTGTTTTTGATGCGCTGTCGCTGAAAGCGATTATAGCACCTTCCGCTGCGATTCTGCTTGCTTTTTTGTTAGCGGCTGCAAGTCCTCTTTCACGGAGGTACTCAAAAGCCTTATCCATATCGCCGTCTGCTTCCGTAAGTGCTTTTTTACACTCCATCATGCCGACGCCTGTTTTTTCTCTTAAATTTTTAACATCCTGAGCTGTGAATGCCATAATGTATTCCTCCTGAAAAAATACTTATTCGGCAGTTTCTTCTGCTGTTTCTTCGGCAGGTTCGGACTGCTCGCCTTGACGGCCTGCGATGATAGCATCTGCCATAGCACCCGCAATGAGTTTAACGGCACGGATAGCGTCATCGTTACCGGGGATAACATAATCGATTTCATCGGGATCGCAGTTGGTGTCAACAATAGCAACAACCGGAATGCCGAGTTTCTTTGCTTCGAGAACGGCGATTCTTTCTTTTCTGGGGTCAACGATGAACATAGCGGCGGGCATCTTTTTCATTTCGGTGATACCGCCCATGAATTTTTCGAGTTTTTCTCTTTCAAGGTTGAGTTTGATAACTTCCTTTTTGGGAAGAAGTTCAAAAGTGCCGTCCGCTTCCATAGCGTTAAGCTGTGCAAGTCTTTTGATTCTTTTTTGGATTGTGTTAAAGTTAGTGAGCATACCGCCGAGCCAACGTGCATTTACGTATGACATTCCGCAACGTTCCGCTTCTTCTTTAATGGAATCCTGTGCCTGTTTTTTTGTGCCGACGAAAAGAACTTCGCCGCCTTCTTGGGCAATTTGGTTTACGAAGGTGTACGCTTCCTCAAGTTTCTTAACAGTCTTCTGAAGGTCAATGATATAAATACCATTTCTTTCGGTGAAGATGTAAGGAGCCATTTTGGGGTTCCATCTTCTTGTTTGGTGTCCGAAATGAACACCTGCTTCGAGCAATTGTTTCATTGAAACTACTGACATATTTTTGTCCTCCTTTTGTTAAACCGCCGCACGGTTTCGCCTTGCAAACACCACACAAAGTGCACACGACATTCGCAATCTACCGCACGTGAGTTTTTTAACTTCGAAAGTATATCATCTTCTTACAAAAAATGCAATACTTTTTTGTGAATTATTTCAATTATTTTTGCAAATTAAAGCAATATTTATCGTATTTCAAATATTTGACTATTTTTTTCATACGAATTTCACGTCCGTAACCGTTTAAAACGAATGACCCGTTGTCCCTCACCGAAACAACCGACAGTTCGGTAACGCCGTGCGGTAATTCCCTCAGCGGGAGTCTTATCAGGTTTCCCGCTTTATCCGGCAACCGGCAGACGGCGTAATCACCGTCAAAATACTCAACAAATATATCCATAATTACCCCTCCGAATCGTCACGGTTAACAGCCGAACCGAAATAGTTGTGATCATCCGGAATCGTTCTTTTTGAATCGGTATCGTCGGAACTGTTTCGGACATCGTTAACAACATCGTCAACGGTAAGTTGCCGTGGTGCGGAAGCGGTCGGAGATTTCGCCTGCATCTCATACCATTGTTCTTTTGTAATCAAAACTTTTCGGGGTTTACTGCCCTCAAACGGGCCTATTATCCCCTTTTCGGAAAGTTCGTCGACGATTCTCGCCGCACGAGCGTAACCGAGTTTGAGTTTTCTTTGCAAGAGTGTAGTCGATGCCATGCCCGCTTCAACAACAACTTCGATTGCCTTCGGTATCATTTCATCGCCGTAATCAGAAGAATCGGGTTCGGCAACATTGCCGGCTGATTTCTTTTTGCCCTCCTGAGCGGCTTTCAATTCAATTTCCTGTATAACCGCATCGTCGTATTTAACATCGCCCTGCGATTTTACAAAACTTATGACACGTTCGATTTCGTCATCGGAAACATAGCAACCTTGAACACGCACGGGTTTCGAAAGACCAACGGGGCAGAAAAGCATATCGCCGTTACCGAGTAGTTTTTCGGCACCTTGCGTATCTATAATGGTACGGGAGTCGATTTGCGATTTAACGGCAAAAGCGATTCGGCTCGGAATATTTGCCTTTATAAGACCCGTAATAACATCGACCGACGGTCTTTGAGTCGCAACAATAAGGTGCATACCCGCGGCACGCGCTTTTTGAGCGAGTCGGCAAATTGAATCTTCGACTTCGTTTGATGCCGCCATCATCAAATCGGACAACTCATCAATAATAATAACAATTCGGGGCATTTTCGAAAGCCCGTTTGAAGTTGCATAGGTGTTATAACCTTGAAGATTTCTTACACCTTTTTCCGCAAACAGAGCGTAGCGCTTATCCATTTCGGCAACAGCCCACGAAAGAGCACCCGCCGCCTTTCTGGGATCGGCAACAACGGGAACGAGAAGATGCGGAATCGACCTGTAAACGGTAAATTCAACTTTTTTGGGGTCTATCATTATAAGTTTGACTTCATCGGGAGTTGAATTAAAAAGCAAACTCATTATCATTGTGTTAAGGCAAACGGATTTACCGGAACCCGTAGTACCCGCAACGAGTAAGTGAGGCATTTTTGCGAGGTCCGCGCAAGTCGCTTCACCCTGAATATCTCTGCCGAGTGCGACGTTGAGTTTGGATTTGGCGTTTTTAAAAGGCTCGCTTTCGATTATTTCACGGAGAGTGACCATCGCTTTTTCGGCATTGGGTACTTCTATACCTACGGCGTTTTTGTTCGGTATAGGTGCTTCTATTCGAACGCCCGATGCGGCAAGGTTCATTGCGATATCATCGGCAAGTGAAGTAATTCTGCTGATTTTCACACCGGGGTCGGGTTGAAGTTCAAAACGTGTGACTGAAGGGCTTTGGCATATTTCGACAATGCGGGTGCCGACCCCGAAACTTTTTAATGTTTTAACAATCGTTTCGCCCTTTTCACGAATCTCGTTCACAGAGCCGTTAGCACCGTTATTTTTCGGTAAATCGAGTAAATCCGCAGACGGCAGTTCATAGTGTATGACGGGTTCCGCTTCTTCCGTAGCCGTTTCAACGGAAAACGGTTCATCTTCCGTCGGTTCTTCAGGCGTTTCGTCAACCGTGTCGTTATGATCTTCTTCGAAATCATCTTCAACGGTTTTCAATATTTCACCGAAATGTTCTTCCTGCTGTGTTTTGTTGATTTCCTTCAAATCTTTGAGAGAAAGATATTCTTCTTGGTGTTCTGCCTCGCCGTCATCCGTGCCGTCATTTTGGAACAGATCTATTATATCCGCCATCTTAACGTCTCTGTCAAAAACAACGTCGTCATCGGAAATTAAAATCGGTTCGTCGACTTTGTCGGGGATAACAACATCATCGTCAAGCGGTATATCGAGATTGACCTCATCTTTTGTCGACTGACGTTTTCTTTTTTCGGCGTTTTTTTCTCGTTTTTCGTGGATATCTTCCGAAACATTATTATATGTTGTTTTTATATCTTCGATTTTTTCGCCGGCGTAGTCGGTAACGGCTTCGGCGGGTGTTTTAAGTGATTGAATAAGTTTCAAGAGAGTTGTGCCCGTTGAAAACATAAGAAGAACAAGGAACAGCAATATGGTGATAATTCCACCGGCAAGTTTATTACCGCCCGTAAGCAAAAGCGGGATTCCGCCGAAAATTGCACCGAACACTCCGTAACCGAAACGCATTCCCGTGCCGTTGTAATTCTTAAAAGTTGCATAGGCGGTTGATATCTGTTCGCCGTAGGACAATTCGGAATCGACTTTAACGATATGTAAAAACGCAACAAGAAGCGTAAAAAGAACAAACACTTCGGCGACTTTGAATTTATATTTGCGTGAATCTTTGCCTATTGCGGAAACTATACAAACAAATGCCGTAAAAAACGGAACAACAAACGCATTAATTCCGAACACGCCGAAAAAGAAATTTCTTAAAGCGCCCCAAACACTTCCCGCCGGAACGAAAACAACAGCACCGATAAACAGAGCGACAAAAAATCCGACGAGAGAAATTATTTGCTTATGTTCCGTTGCGAACAAAGATTTTTTTGTTTGCTCTTTTTGGTTCTTCGGTTTTTTTTGATTTTTAGTTTGAGTTTTGCTCTTTTTTTGAGCGGTAGTTTTTTTATTCTGTGCCAAAACCTATACTCCTAACCTATCTTTACTTAATAAATACTTCCGCCGCACCGATTACCGTAACAACAAAGCCGAGTACAAGGCAATAGTAACCGAAGTATTTGAATCTGTCTTTATTAACAAGCATTTTCAACAAATTGATTGACAGCACCCCTACAACAGCCGATGCCGTTACGCCGACAAGCAACGATGACACGGGGATGATCTCGGTGCTTTCCATCGCATCTTTAAATTCGACAAGACCGCTTGCGAGAACTGCGGGTATACTTAAAATGAACGAATACCTTACAGCATTCTTTTTCGAAATTTTACAACAAAGAGCGGCTGAAACAGTTGAGCCCGAACGTGATATTCCGGGGAAACAAGCTGCAAAAAACTGAGCGATACCTATTAAAACAGCCGACAGCGGAGAAACTTTTTTAAAACGCACCGTTTTATCGGAAATGTATGTTCCGAGCAAAAGAAGAAAGCCCGTCACCATAAAGCAGAGTCCTTCGGCTTTTATGCTGTCATCCGACCCGAAAACACCGACAGCATCCATCAAATTTTTGCCGTTACCGACCGGAATCAAAAGTAAAAGAAGCGGTACGCATGAAATGATGAACATCATAAGCATTCGGCGTGTTGTTGACATATTTTTTAATTTGAACGAAAACTTGCCGGTGAAGATATCCTTAATACAAAGGAAAAATTCACAGAACAGTTCGTAAATGGGTTTATAAAACACAATAAAAACGGCAATAAGAGTGCCTATATGTAACATGGCGGAAAACAACCCCGCCCCTTCGGGATCCATACCGGTGAAATGCCGGAACAACGACATATGACCGCTGCTTGATATCGGCAAAAATTCGGTTAGACCCTGTATTATTCCGAGAAGCAAAGCATGCAATAACTCTTTCATTTTATACCTCCGTGCTGTTATCCACATTGTTTTCGAGCCATTCGAGTGCATCCGACAAACCGCCGATGCAATCCACGAGCCCCTCTTGAACGGCCTGTTTACCGTCAAGAACCGTTCCGAAATCGGAAACGAGTTCTTCGTTATTTAACATCAATTCTTTGAAACGTTTTGCGGAAATTTTGCAGTTGCGTGTTATAAACTCAACAACACGCTGTTCCATTTTTTTAAGATAAACCAACGTTTGCGGAACTCCCAATATAAGGCCGTTCATTCTGACGGGGTGAACCGTCATTGAAGCGGTAGGCACAATAAACGATTTTTTTGTACTCACGGCGAGCGGAATCCCGATTGAATGACTGCCGCCCAAAACGAGCGAGGCGGTCGGTTTTTTCATTCCGGAAATCAACTCGGCAATCGCAAGACCCGCTTCAATATCACCGCCGATTGTGTTGAGAATTATAAGAAGACCCGAAATATCGGGGTTTTCTTCAACAGCAACAAGACGTGGAATAATATGTTCGTATTTTGTCGACTTACTGTTCGGCGGCAAAGAATAATGCCCTTCGATTTGACCTATGACCGTGATACAGTGAATGTAAGAACCGTTTTTATTAACCGTAACACTGCCGTCGCCGGAGTGTTCGCATACAGCCGTTTCACCGTCGTCTGCTTGTTCGTTTTGTTCGGCATCGGGTTCGATACCGTTTGGATTGGGAGCGTTAAAGTCGAAAAATTTATATAAATCGTTATACAAAACCATCACCGACAGTTATTATAACCGATTTTTTCTATTTAACTTATTTATAATATCACAATAAACAAAAAAGTGCAAGATTCGGCGAATTTTATTTGATTTTTATTTATTATTTATAAAATGTTAAGGATAGAACACCGAATGTTGAAATAAGCGTTGACAAAGATTGATAAAAATATTACAATGTGATTGTTAAAAAATTAAACAAGTTTTCGGAGGAAAAGTAAGATGGGACTCACACTATGTGAAAAAATCATTAAGAGTCACCTTGTTGACGGCGTTTACGCACCCGGTAACGAGGTTGGCATACGCATCGACCAAACACTCACTCAAGATGCAACCGGCACTATGGCTTATCTTGAATTGGAAGCAATGGATATCGACAGAGTAAAAACAGAACTCTCTGTTGCTTATATCGACCACAACACCTTGCAAACGGGTTTTGAAAACGCCGATGACCACAAGTTTATTCAAAGCGTTTGCAAAAAAAGAGGCGTTCGTTTTTCACGCCCCGGTAACGGAATTTGTCATCAGGTTCACCTTGAAAGATTCGGTATCCCCGGCAAAACGCTCATAGGTTCCGATAGCCATACCCCCACCGGAGGCGGTCTCGGTATGCTCGCAATGGGTGCGGGCGGTCTTGATGTTGCCGTTGCCATGGGTGGCGGTGCTTACTACATCACCGTTCCGGAAGTTATAAAAGTTAATCTCACGGGCAAACTCTCACCCTATGTTGCCGCTAAAGACATTATTCTTGAAGTTCTCAGAATACTCAGTGTCAAAGGCGGTGTTGGTAAAGTTATCGAATACGGCGGTGAAGGTGTAAAAACACTCTCTGTTCCCGAAAGAGCAACCATAACGAATATGGGTGCGGAACTCGGTGCCACAACCTCCGTTTTCCCGTCGGATGAAATCACTTTTGAATTTATGAAAGCCCAAGGCAGAGAAAACGATTGGACAGAACTTCTGCCCGATAATGATGCCGAATATTCGAAGGTTATCGACATAGACCTTTGCTCGCTCAAACCTCTTGCTGCAATGCCTCATATGCCCGACAACGTAAAATCCGTTGAAGAAATCGGAACAATAAAAGTTGATCAGGTGCTTATCGGTTCATGCACAAACTCATCACTTCTCGATATGATGAAAGTCGCAAAAATACTTAAAGGCAAAAAAGTGCATCCCGGTGTTTCGCTCGGTATCGCACCCGGCTCCAAACAAGTTCTCAATATGCTCGCTCTCAACGGCGCTCTCGCCGATATGATCGATGCCGGCGCACGTATTCTCGAAAGTGCTTGCGGTCCTTGTATCGGTATGGGTCAGTCGCCGTGTTCTTCGGGTGTTTCGCTTCGCACATTCAACAGAAACTTTGAAGGCAGAAGCGGTACGGCAGACGGCAAAGTTTATCTTGTCAGCCCCGAAACCGCCGCGGTCTCGGCACTCACAGGCGTACTTACAGACCCCACAACCTGTAAAGAGGATATTTCCGTAACGCTTCCGAAATCGTTTATTATAAACGACAATATGATTGAAATGCCCGCTAAAACGAGTGAGGAAGCATCCGCCGTTGAGGTTTACTACGGCCCCAACATCAAACCTTTCCCCAAGACCGCTCCCCTTTCAGATTCCGTTGAAGCGAAAGCGGTTCTCAAAGTCGGTGATAATATCACTACCGACCACATTATGCCCGCCGGTGCGAAGATTCTTCCTTACCGTTCAAATATACCTCACCTTTCACAGTTCTGCTTCCGTCAATGCGACGAAAATTTTGCGGAACATTGCAAAGAGGCGGGTTCTTGCATCATCGTCGGCGGAAACAACTACGGACAAGGTTCATCAAGAGAACACGCCGCTCTTGTTCCGCTTTATTTGGGCGTCAAAGCGGTTATCACAAAATCCTTTGCACGAATCCACAAAGCAAACCTTGTTAACGCCGGTATTATTCCGCTTAACTTCGCAAATCCCGATGATTATGATAAAATAAACGTCGGTGACGAACTCTGCCTTCCCTCGATTAAATCGGAACTCAATAACAAAACCGAAATCACGCTTCTCAACAAAACCAAAAACGAAGAATACAAACTCATCTGCGACGTTTCCGAAAGGCAGATCGATATATTATCAGCAGGCGGATTGCTTGACTACACTAAGGAGGAAAACAAATAATGAACGAAGTACAGATTGAAAACGCACTTGCAAAATTCAAACAACTTCTTGTTGAACAGGATGAACGCAACCAAAAAATCAAAGCCACAAAGGATTTTAAAGATTTTAAATCGCTTGATAAAATCGTTATCGGTGTTTGCGGTGGCGACGGCATAGGCCCCATCATAACAAAAGAAGCCGCAAACGTTCTTAAATTCATTCTTAAAAAAGACGTTGACGACGGAAAAATCGAATTCAAATATATTGACGGTCTTACAATCGAAAACCGTGCGAAAGTTATGAAAGCGATTCCCGACGACGTTATGGAAGAACTCAAGGCGTGTGACGTTATTCTTAAAGGCCCCACAACAACACCTCAACAGGGTGACGGTCTCCCGAATATCGAAAGCGCAAACGTCGCAATGCGTAAGGCTCTTGACCTTTTCGCAAACGTTCGCCCCGTAAAAATCCCCGAAGAAAACATCGACTGGACTTTCTTCCGTGAGAATACCGAAGGTGCATATGCGGTCGGTTCAAAGGGTGTTGACGTTGACGGCGAACTTGCTTTTGACTTTGTTGTTACAACAACCGAAGGTACGGAGCGTATTGCGAAACTCGCTTACGAATACGCCCGTAACAACAAAAAAGACCGAGTTTCCATAATCACAAAAGCAAACATCATCAAAACAACAGACGGCAAATTCCTTAATATATGCAAAGACATAGCAAAGGATTATCCCGAAATTACAACAGACGAATGGTACATTGATATCACTACCGCAAAACTTGTTGACAAAAAACGCAGAACGGATTTCAAAGTTTTCGTTCTTCCGAACCTTTACGGCGATATTATCACAGACGAAGCGGCTGAATTCCAAGGTGGTGTCGGAACAGCGGGCAGTGCAAACATCGGTAAAAAATATGCGATGTTCGAGGCAATTCACGGTTCCGCACCCCGTATGGTAAAAGAGGGTCGCGGTCAGTATGCAGATCCCTGTTCAATGCTTCGTGCGGCTGTTCTCCTTCTTTCGCATATCGGTAAGCAAGATGAGGCAGACAAACTCGAAAAAGCACTTGATATTTGTATGATTACCGAAAAGAAACTCGTCATCACAGGCCGTGATACAGGTTGCACTTGCGAAGAATTCGGTAACTATGTAATGGAAACACTCAAAACTTTAGATTGATAAAGGCGAATTGAAATGAAAAATAACACTCCGGTTTCAGTACCTGTAATAAAGCGTTTACCCCGTTATCACAGATATCTTGAAGAACTGAAGAAGTTGGGCGTTGTAAGAATCTCCTCTAAAGAACTGTCACAAAGAATGGGTCTTACCGCTTCGCAGATAAGACAGGATTTAAACTGTTTCGGCGGTTTCGGTCAGCAAGGGTACGGTTACAATATAGAACAACTTTACAACGAGATCGGCCATATTCTCGGCATCAACAAAAAATCCAAGGCAATTATGATAGGTGCCGGCAATTTAGGTCACGCAATCGCAACGCATTTGCATTTTGAAAACCGCGGTTTCGACCTTATCGGCATTTTCGATAACAACAAAAGTGTTATCGGCACCGAAATAGGCGGCAGAATCGTTATGGATTCCGCTACATTAGACGAGTTTTGCAAAAAAGAACATCCGGTTGTTGCAATTCTTTGCATACCGAGTGAATATGCCGCCGCAAACGCCGATAAACTTGTTTCTTTGGGTATCAAAGGTTTTTGGAATTTCACCCAATACGACCTTATGCGCCGCTATGACGGTGTTGCCGTTGAAAATGTGCATCTCGGTGACTCTTTGATGACTCTTTGTTATCAAATAAACAAGTTATCGGATTCCGACGAGGTCGCACAATGAAAAAGTTAATGGATATTGATATCGTTGATATCATCCCTTTTAACAAGGGTATTATTGTCGCAAGAAAAGACACTTTACCAAGCGGAAACACGAAAATATCCTTTTTCACATATGACGTTAAACTTGAGCGGCCGACAGCAAGCACACGCAGTGCGTATCTTTTAAACAAATTCGGTGAGAATTTTGAAAAAATAGCCGAACAGTTGAGTGATTTTATTTATTGCGATGCCGCTGTTTTGCCCAACAAACACGTTGCGGTTTCGTATGCGAGCGGTGAATTGGGGATTTTCAACGATAAAGGCGAATTATATTGGACGGGTGATTTGCAGTACCGTGACTGTTCTGTGAACGGTGTCGCACCCGAAGGGAAATATATTTGGTGTGTAGTGCCCGAAAACAACTGCATAGTCAGATACTCCCCTTCTTCGGAAAAAATCGTGTTGCGAATCGGTGGGGATTCTTCAACCGCTTTTCTCAATCCCGTATCGATTTCCGTTTATGACAATAAACTTTATATCTGCAACTACGAATCACGCAAGATACGTACAGTCGATTTAAAGGATTACACGGTTTCCGATTATAAAATATTTGAAGAACCCGTATACCGATATATAAGAACAAACGACAGAGAGTTGGTTGAACTCGAATCGGGTGTCTATATGTTGTGATTTTCGACTTTTTTCGAAAAAACTATTTACAAAACGTCAAAATAGTATTACTATATTCGTGCAGAACTTTTAAATTGATCCGGCGAGATCGATAAGGTTTGACGAAGTGATGTATATCAAGGTGAATAACGCATTTGCGTTTCGACATATTCACTTTACCTTGACTGTGTTAGCCTTGTCGGATTCCGGCAAGGCTATTTTTTGAGGGGTTTTATGCAACTTAAAGCAGAAATTATGGATGAATCGGCAGTTCAGCGTTCCGTAACGAGAATTGCACACGAAATCATCGAAAAAAACAAAGGTACTTCCAATCTCATTTTTTTGGGCATAAAAAGGCGTGGCGTACCGCTTGCCGAACTTATTGCGGGCAGTATCGAAAAAATTGAGGGTGTAAAACTTCAAGTCGGTGAATTGGATATCAACCATTACCGTGACGATTTGACCGAAGCGCACATTTTACCGGAAGTTACGGTTCCCAATATTCCGTTTGATATAGCGGGTAAAGATGTCATTCTTGTTGACGATGTTCTTTTTACCGGCAGAACCGTTCGTGCGGCGATTGAAGCGATTTTCAATTTAGGCAGGCCATCAAGCATTCAACTTGCCATTCTTGTTGATCGCGGTCACAGGGAACTGCCGTTCAGGGCCGACTATGTCGGGAAAAATGTTCCAACCTCAACTTCGGAATTTATTTCGGTGTGCTTCCCCGAATACGACGGTTGCACTTGCGTCAATTTATTCAGTTTATAGGTTATTAGCCGAAAGGCAGTAATAAAAAATTTTTGGGGGTTAAATCATGAAACTCATTTTCGATGTCAATGACAAACCAAAATTCGGACAACTGTTGGTCTTCGGTGTTCAGCAGTTACTCGCTATTATGGCGGCAACGCTTGTTGTTCCCGTAATTGTCGGTAACAACATGAGTCCCGCAGCCGCACTTTTCGGTGCCGGTATCGGAACACTTGTTTATGTTGCGTTCACCAAAAAAAGAAGCCCTGTTTTCCTCGGTTCTTCATTCGCCTTTATCGGCTCTATGCTTGCCGCATTTGCCGGCGGTGTTTCAATGGCACTCGGTTATCTCGGACTTATCATCGGTGCTGTTTTAGCGGGGCTTGTTTACGTCGTTATCGCAATTGCCGTTAAAATCGCAGGTGTTAAATGGATCGACAAACTTATGCCCGCTGTTGTTATCGGACCCACGGTTTCCATCATAGGTCTTTCGCTCGCAGGCAACGCCATCGGCGACCTTACATCCGGCGGATTGAAAGTTGACTCCGTTTCCGTTGCATCACCTTATGTTGCAATCATTTGCGGACTTGTAACTCTTTTTGTTGTTTGCATTTCTTCCGTTTACGGTAAAAAAGCCGGTAAACTTATTCCTTTCATTATCGGTATTCTTGCAGGCTACTGCGTTTCCGCAGTTTTCACGGTAATCGGTATTAAAATGGGAATCGACTCTCTTAAAGTTATCGATTTCTCATATTTCACCGCTCTTTTCTCAGACGGTGTAAAACTCAGTTCCTTCTTCCAAATTCCCGATTTTACATTCTTAACCGCAGTTGAAGGTATTAAAGAAGTATCCGCTTCTTACATAATCACTCTTGTTGCCGCTTATGTTCCCGTTGCATTTGTTGTATTTGCGGAACACATTGCCGACCACAAGAACATTTCTTCAATCATCGAAAAAGATCTTCTTGTTGACCCCGGTCTTTCAAGAACACTTCTCGGTGACGGTATCGGTTCAATGGCGGGTGCGTTTTTCGGCGGTTGCCCCAACACAACATACGGCGAATCAGTCGGCTGTGTTGCTATTACCAGAAACGCTTCGGTTTATACAATAATCACAGCGGCGATTATGGCTATTGTCATTTCTTTCATCTCACCTTTTGTTGCCTTTGTTAACTCTATCCCCTCTTGCGTAATGGGTGGCGTTTGCGTTGCACTTTACGGTTTCATTGCCGTCAGCGGTTTCAAAATGATACAGAAAGTTGACCTTGAAGACAACAGAAATCTTTTTGTTGTTTCCGCTATTTTCATTGCCGGTATCGGTGGTCTTTCAATCAAATTCGGCAGCGTTGAAATCACAACAATCGCTTGTGCTCTTATCCTCGGTATTGTCCTCAATATCATTCTTTCAAAGAAAAGCGATAAAGAAGTTACCGAATAATTGACTTATTCTTCGGAATAATATATAATTAAATTATAAAAGCATTGCGCAAAGGCGTGATGCTTTTATTATAAAGGATGGTTTTTATGATTTACTCTGTTGAAAACAGCACCTACACCCTCGCCGTTAAGGAGATGGGTGCGGAACTCAACTCTTTGAAATCAAAAAAGAGCGGTTTTGAATATATTTGGAACGGCAATACAGATATTTGGTACGGTCAGTCACCTATTTTATTCCCCGTTATAGGCAGGCTTCTTGACGATAAATACCGTCTCAACGGTGTTGAATACACAATGCCCAAGCACGGAATCGTCAGAAAAAAACCGTTTAAACTCATAAATCAAACGGCTGACTCTTTAACTTTTGTTCAAACCGATGATGAGGAGTCATTCAAAATGTACCCCTATCGCTTTGAGTTAACGGTCGAATTTAAATTGACCGATAACGGTCTCAGCGTCACTCACACGGTTCACAACAAAAGTGAGAATGTTATGTATTATTCTTTTGGTGCCCACCCCGCTTTCAACTGTGAAATCGGTGACCTACTTGAATTCAGCGAAAATGAAAATCTTTTGACCGAAAGAATCGACGGTGAGTCTATCCTCATTGATGAAAAATTTCCCGTTGATATCGAGAACAACAAACTTTACATAACAAAAAATCTTTTTGACAACGATGCACTCATTCTCAGCGGTTACAAATCAAATTCCGTTTCGCTGAAAAGCGACAACCACAACAGAGTTGTTAAATTTAATTTCGATTCACCTATTTTGGGCATTTGGGCAAAACCCGGCGCACCGTATGTTTGCATTGAGCCGTGGTGGGGCATTAACGACAGTTATGATAAAAAAGCCGATATATCGGAAAAACGTGCTATTATGACACTTGACCCCGATTCGAAAGCCTCGTATAATTGGACAGTCGAAATTTGTGAATAATTTACTGTTGACTGTAACCGCATAGTATAATAAAATATAATCAAAGAAAGGATTACGGTGAATATTATGGCAGAAAACTTTGACAATCTTCCCGAAGCATCCGAGTTCGGTAACGACATTGTTTCGGTAGTCGACGAAAACGGCGAACAGCATACTTTTGAAGAACTTGACAGAATCGAAACCGACGAAGGCAGATTTATAGCACTTCTTCCCATTTATTCAGAAGCCGAAGAAATACTCGACGATGACGGCGAACTTATTATTCTTTCGGTTGTTGAAGATGAAGACGGTGAGGTTTATCTTGAACCCATTGAAGATGAAAAACTTTTCAATAAAATCGGCGAAATTTTCGAAGAACGCCTTGCCGATTATTTTGAATTTGACGAAGAATAAAATATAAAGCAGTGCACAAAATATTTTTCCTGCTGTGTTCGATAAATGCGACTAATACTAACCCTATGACAAATTAAAGGGAGTCCGACTTCCTCGGCGGATTGCAGACCTCCCGCTTCGGCGGACGAAGGGAGCGTGAAACCGCGGAGAGGACACCCACCTGCTGAACGCAGGTTACTATTATCGCATCCGGCACGGCGGGAATTTTATGTAATAATGGACTTAATTTTTAGAACATAAAAAAACAACCCGGCCCGTGACCGAGTTGTTTTTGTTTTTTTACTGTAGTTTAATCTTATTTTGCTTCCGCTTTATTTTCCGATTCGGACTTTTCCATATATGCTTTTCTGACAGCCTCTGCCTTTGCCTCCATTTCGGCAATTTCCGCTTTACGTCTTTCAATTCTTTCAACGTATTCGGAAACATCGGTGTATTTAACGGGAATGTTCTGTTTTTTGATAAGAACATTAACGCCGATAATTGCAAGGAAACCGACGATAACCAAGAATGAGCCGATTCCGAGACTGCCTGAATACAAAGCACCGAATTGAGAAGTCATTTGAGCATTAAACACGAGGAATGCAATAATGCCGATAACCGTAAATGCGATTCCGCAGGAAGAAAGTGCAACATTTCGTTTGAATCCCTTCGGCGAAGACGAAACAGAAACAAAAGGTATGTTAAGTATGCCGAAAACAGCGGTAATCAATATACCGAGGATCGAAAGGAAATAGCAAATCATTGCGACCGTCGGAACGATTCCCAAAATATCGAATTGCATTTTAGCGACAACATCCATCGCAAGGTTAAGCACGGAAACGTTCGTGTCGATAGAATGATAAGGAATTTCAACTTTAATGTGTGCCAAAGGAAGGAACAACATTCCGATGGGGACAAAAAGCATTATAAGACGGACAATTGAAAGTTTTGTGCCGATGAACGAAAATTTGACTCTGTCAAGTTTCGGTTGGAAGTTGATATGTTCTTCTTCCGCTTTATCAGCGTCAAGAGCCAATCTTTCCTGCTGATTGTAATATAAAAGGTTGACGCCGCACTTGGGGCATTCGGCCTTAACATCGATCAATCTGAGTTTGTATCCGCATTTAGGACAATTAGCCATAAAATCTCCTGCCTGTTCATTAAAATATTACTTTTGATATTATAACACAGGTTTTAACTATTTTCAATAAAAAACCGATATTTTAATATAACTTTTAGTCAATATTTTAAAAACGCTCTTATTTCTTTGAAATTGCGATTTTTGCCTTCTCGACAATGTTCTTTGCATCAAGACCGAATATATGAAGAAGGTCAACTGCGGGGCCGGATTTTCCGAAAGTATCTTCAACACCGACTTTAACAACCGGAACGGGATATTCGGAACAAACGGCATCACAAACGGCGTCACCGAGACCGCCGATAACACTGTGTTCTTCAGCGGTAACAATGCAACCTGTTTTCTTTGCGGCGGCGACGACAGCCTCTTTATCAAGCGGTTTAATGGTGTGCATATTGATAAGTTCGACCGAAATACCTTCGGATTCGAGGATTTCGGCAGCTTCGATTGCTTCTTTAACCATAAGACCCGTTGCTATAACGGTAACATCGCTACCCTCTTTAAGAGTAACAGCCTTGCCTATTTCAAATTTATAATCTTCGTCGAAAATTCTCGGAACCGCCAATCTGCCAAATCGCATATATACGGGGCCTTCATACTCGGCTGCGGCGAAAACAGCGGCACGAGCTTCAATATCGTCGGCGGGATTTATTATAACCATACCGGGAATCGAGCGCATTAAAGCGATATCTTCACAGCATTGATGACTTGCACCGTCTTCACCTACGGAAATACCCGCATGAGTTGCGCCGATTTTAACATTCAAATGAGGATAACCGATTGTATTTCTTACTTGTTCGAACGCTCTGCCCGCCGAAAACATTGCAAAAGAACTTGCAAAAACAGTATAACCTGTTGTTGAAAGACCTGCGGCAACACCCATCATATTTGATTCGGCGATGCCTGTATCGAAAAATCTGTCGGGAAAAGCCTTTTTAAATCCGCCTGTTTTTGTAGCGGCGGCGAGGTCAGCGTCAAGAACTATTACGTTGGGATTTTTTTCGCCCAATTCAACAAGGGCTTTGCCGTAGCCGTCACGTGTTGCAACTTTAATTACATCTGCCATTACTTAGCCCTCCAATCCGTTAAGAACTTCTTTGAGTTCGTTCATTGCTGTTTCATACTGCTCTGCGTTAGGTGCGGAACCGTGCCAATTGACTTGGTTTTCCATATACGAAACGCCTTTGCCCTTTACGGTTTTCGCAATAATCGCTGTAGGTTTGCCTTTGCAAGCACGTGCCGAATTGAGAGCGGATTCGATTTCGTCATAGGAATGACCGTCGATTTCGATAACATTCCAACCGAATGCGACAAATTTTTCGGGAATCGGATAAGGGGAGTTTACTTCTTCAACTGTGCCGTCGATTTGAAGATTGTTGTTGTCGACAAATGCAACAAGATTATCAAGTTTTTTTGCGGCTGCGTACATCGCCGCTTCCCACACTTGACCTTCTTCGATTTCACCGTCACCGAGGATGGTATAAACACGGAAATCGGCATTTTTGAGTTTTCCGCCGAGTGCCATACCGCAAGCCGCCGAAATACCTTGACCGAGAGAGCCCGAACTGATGTCGATACCGGGAAGATACCTCATACTGGGGTGACCCTGAAGTCTTGAATCGACTTTACGAAGTGTTTTGAGTTCCTCAACAGGCAAATACCCTCTTTGCGCCATCACCGAATACAAAGCCGGTGCGGCGTGACCTTTTGAAAGAACAAACCTATCTCTTTCGGGCATATCGGGGTTCTTGGGGTCGATGTTCATTTCTTTGAAATAGAGATATGTAAGAATCTCCGCAATGGAAAGTGAACCGCCGGGGTGACCCGATTTGGCGTTGAATGTGCCTTCGATAATGCCCATTCGAACATTACAGGCAATTTTCGCCAGTTCGTTTTTGGAAAATACATCCATGATTATACCTCCGTTTATAAAATATAATTTTTTTCGAGATGATTTATAAAATCGGCAACCGCACCTTTGTTACAGTGGCAAGTCACATATTCCGCAAGTTGTTTAATATCTTGCGGTGCCTGTCCGCAACAAGCCGGATGGGTAACCGCTTTTAACATATCAACATCGTTGTAGTAGTCGCCTATCGCCGCTGTCTTTTGCAAATCGATGCCGAGAATTTCGGAAAGTTTGCGAACGGCAAAACCTTTGTTAATTCCTTTTTTAACAAGTTCGAGCGTAAACGGTGAAGTGAAAAAGCAATCAAAAAGTGAACCGTATTCATTTTGAACAACATTTTCGATTGTTTTCACAAGGTTTTTGTTTCCGAAAAAAGTAACTTTACCCCAAACTCCGTGCGGGAGGTCGGAAACATTTTCACAAACTTTATAATTCAAATCGTCCATTTTCGAAAGTATGTAGCCGTATAAACATTGTTTTGTCGCAAGGTAAACTGTTTCGGCACCGAAAACGGTCAATTGCGATTTCGGAAAGCGAGCGAAAATATCGAGAACAGCCTTTTCGCCTTCATCGGGAATCGGATTGAAATCAATAATTTTTTTTGAAGAAAAGTCATAAATCCCCGCACCGTTAAGGAAAATCGCAGGTGTTTCAACAGAAAGTCTTTTATAATGTTTTGTAAGCGATTCCAAATTCCGCCCCGAACAAAGCGTAAACACACCGCCGTTTCCAACGAAACGTTCAATAGCGAGTTTGTTATTTTTAGGTAAATGCGTTAACTTATTATTTAACGTTCCGTCGATGTCGGAAACCAACAACCAATTTGAATATTTATCTGCCATTATGAAATTCTCCTGAGAAAATCTTTAAAATACTGCGGAAGTTCCGATGTAAACTCAAGGTACTCACCTGTTATCGGATGAACAAACCCGATTGTTGAGGCGTTGAGGCACTGACCTTGTAAACCGTAAGTTTTTTTGGGGTTTCCGTAAACGGTATCACCCGCAACGGGAGTGCCCCTGTAAGCCATATGAACACGGATTTGGTGTGTTCTTCCGGTTTCGAGTTTGACCTTTAAAAAGGTAAATCCGTTAAAGCGTTCCAAAACCTCAAAATGAGTTACGGCGTTTTTTGAATTTTTATCGGTAACCGCCTGTTTTTTTCTGTCCTTCGGGTGCCTGCCTATCGGTGCATCAACAGTTCCGAAGTCATCTTTAACATTGCCGACAACCACCGTATTGTAAACTCTTGTAAAACTGTGAGATTTAATTTGTTCCGCAAGACCTTTATGCGACACATCGTCTTTGGCAACAACAAGCAAACCGCTTGTGTCTTTATCTATTCGATGAACAATTCCCGGTCTTATAACACCGTTAATCCCCGACAAAGAGTCACCGCAATGATACAGCAACGCATTAACAAGCGTACCGCTGTAGTTACCCGCCGCAGGATGAACAACCATACCTTTGGGTTTGTTAACAACCAAAAGATGCTCGTCTTCATAAACAATATCCAGCGGAATATTTTCGGGTTCAAGGGACAAAATTTTCGGTTCGGGAAGCAAAACTTCGATTAAATCCCCTGCTTTTACAATTGATTTTTTATTTAAAAGTTTGCCGTTAACAAGAATGTTTCCGTCTTCAATCAACTGTTGAACGGCACTGCGTGAAAGATCGGGATACAAAATCGGAACGACCTTGTCGAGCCTTGCTTCGCCGATATCTTCCGTGACCTCGATTTTACTTTGTTCCATTCTTTTTATCCTTAATATCGGGTGTTTCGAAAACGAGTTCACCGTCAGCGGGAGTTTTGAGTGATTTATTGCGTTTTGAGTCTCTGATTATATCCGCAACGAGATAAACAATAAGCATGGCGGCACCGACGGTTATGAGTGAGTCGGCAAAATTGAAAACGGCAAAATCCACAAACAGCGGTTCGATGTAATCAACAACATAGCCGAGCCTTATTCTGTCGATAATATTACCGATTCCGCCCGAAACCATCAACAACAAACAGAAATTTACAAATTTCGATTTGCTTTTATCCGTTGCGAGAAAATACACGGTAATGCACAGCAAAACTGCGGAAACAACTGTTAAAATCAACGTGTGAGCGGCAAACGAACCGAACACCGCACCGGAGTTTTCAACATATCTGAATCTGAGAATCCCGTCTAAAACATTAAAATATTCAATCGGTTTTAAATAGTTGATAACAACATATTTTAAAACTTGATCAATTACGACCATCACAGAACAAAAAACAATAGGTAAAATCACAGACATGTTTTAACTCCAATCATTATTTCCATTTGCCGAAAAAACCTTTTTTGCCTTTTTTCGGTGTTTCTTCGGGTTCATCTGAATCTATGCTTTCAATTGAATCGAAAAATGACGAAACCGAATCGCTGTCATCTTCATCATCGTAATCTTCGTTATCGCCGTCGGATTCGTTTGAAGGCTGTTCGTCATCGCCCGAAGGAACGTCATCGGCAATGCTTTCGCTGTATGCACCGTCATTTGCGGTATCATCTTCGAAACCGTCAAAATCAAAATCGGTTGACGTTACCGAAAAACCTTTCGATATCGGAATATCGGCGGGAGTTCCGGAGTTTCTTTCGGCAACAAATGTGTTATCGGCGAAAGTATCATCCGTATTTTCTTCCTCAACAGACAAAGCGTCGTCACTTGCAACTTCGCTGTCGACAGGTATTTCAACAAAATTTTCGGATAATTCGATTTCGTCGCCGTTGGCTGAATCTATGTCTTCGTCAGCGTTTTCGACAAATTCCAAAACACCGCTTTCGCTTTGCGAAAAATCGGGAACAACACCGCTTTCTTCCGTGTTTGCTTTTTCCTGTTCCGAAGCGGAAGTATCCTCGGCAACAGCCTCGATTTTTGATGCTTCCTCGACCGCTAATTCGGGAAGTTTCGAAATAAGTTCGATATGTGCTTTATACTGTGCGAGAATCGATGCCCTGAATTCGGAAACTTCTTTTTTAAGCATATCGTAATGAATCGACTCACTTGTAATCGTTCTTGTTGCGGCGCCTACGGTGTCACTTGCGGAATCGTTGGCGGCAATAAGAATGCCGTGTGCCTCCTCTTTTGCCTTGTTCATAATATCCTCAGCCTTGTCACGGGCGATGGAAAGAAGTAATTCCGAGTCGGCAACCGCCTGCTTTTCGGCATCGGATTTTATAATATCCGCCTCACCTTTGGCGGCCGCTAAAATAGCCTCCGCCTCCTGTTTTGCGTCTGCAACGGAATTTTCGGCATCTTTTACTATAATGTCGGCGGCTTTTTGAGCGCTCAAAACCGCTTGCTTTATTTCAGCCTCATCGTTTTTATAAGATTCAAGGCGTTCCGCCAAAAGACTTACTCTTTTGAAAAGTTCGCTGTTTTCACGATACATTTTTTCGTAATTAACAAGCACCTCACCGAAAAACGAATCGACGTCATCGGCCTTGTAGGCGTTACGCCCCGCAGATTTAAACTCATACTGCTTGAGTTCTGACGGCTTCATCATAATATATTCCCCGTTTCCACATTAGATTATAATCAGAAAAATACACCCGTATTTTCAAGTTCGTCGAGCAAATCCCCCGATACATTTACATTGTAAGGTGTGATAATGTATGTGTTTGTCGAAACCTTTTTGAGTTGCCCGCCGTTTGCGTATGCAACACCGTTAAGTAAATCGACAAGACGCCTTGCAACATCTTTGCTTGCCGCTTCAAGATTAAGAACAACAGTTCTTTTTTCGTTAAGATGGTCGGCAATAGCACGTGCATCTTCGAATTTATCGGGTTTTACAAGAACGACTTGGAGCATCGCCGTTGTGCGAATGTCAACAACTCTGCTGGGGTCACTTGAATAGTGAGATTGCCTTCTTGAACGGGTTGGTGTTGCGGGTGCGTCGTAACTGCTTTCGTAACCCGAAGAAAACGAATTTGTTTCAAATGCTTCGGGCACGGTTTCCTCGGTTACTTCCTCATAATCGTCATCATCCGATGCATTGATAAATTTTTTAAACAAATCACTGAATGCCATAAATAAACCTCCAAAATTTAATATATACGTGCTCCGAAAATTGCGGAGCCTATTCTTACTAAGTTTGAGCCGTGTTTGATTGCCTGAACGTAATCGCCCGACATACCCATTGAGAGTATTTCGAGATCGAAAGAAGAAAACTCTTTTTCTTTGATTTCGTTAAAATAATCATACATTTTTGAAAAATAATTTTCAAGTTCAAGATCGTTGTCGCAAATAGGCGGTATTGTCATAAGACCTTTTACTTTAAGTGACGGCAATTGAGATATCGCATCTAAAGAGTCAAAAAAAGCAAGTTTGTCGAACCCTGTTTTACTTTCCTCACCGCCGATGTTCACTTCAAGCAAAATGTTCGCAACCGTGCCGAGTTTTTGCGCTTCCGATGATATTGCCGTTGCAAGGTGCAAACTGTCAACCGATTGAATCATATCAACTTCGGGCAATATTTTTTTCACCTTGTTTGTTTGCAAATGACCTATCAGATGTTTTTCTTTACACAGTGCGGATAATTCGTCTTTTTTTGATAAAAACTCCTGCACTTTGTTTTCGCCGATCAAGTCGATTCCGCAATTATCGATTGCATAATTTATAAACTTGACATCAACCGTTTTCGTAACAGCCATCAGTCTGACATCTTCGGGACTTCTGCCCGCCGAAATCGCCGCTTCCGCAATGTTATTTCGTATGACTTTCAAATTATCGGAAATCATACCGAAACGGTCGCCGTCAGACAAGTTTGTTATCATACAACTCAACCCCTTTCGTGACAACTTTATCGTATAACTTAATGTAACCGGACTCTCCCTTGGGATTATTCACAATTGAATATGTATCGGTAGAATATAAGATATGAACTTTTCGGAATCCCAAAAGGTTACCACGCACAACATAAACGCCTTTTTCACCGTCGACCGTTCGCACGGCGGAATTGGAAACTTTGTAACCTGTATATTCTTCCGTGATAATTTGTATATTTTCGATTCTCAAATCGGCAAGCGATTCGTTCATTAAATCGCACGACAAAACCAAATACGTTGTGTCACCGGTTCTTTCGCCGATTTTGTGAAGTTTAACGGGAAGCCTTTCAATACCACGGTACGGAAAGTTTACGTATATCGGCTCGTCGTAAGAGAGATTTACCGTTTTATCCGTTTCAACCTCACATAGTATGTACCAAGTAAAAGACTTTACAATACGTCCGACTGTATCTTTCGCAACGGCTTGAGGTTTTGAATTAAGAGCGTTCTTTATACCGTCGAGTGTGAGAGAGTCGATTTTCGAAAAATCGACTGTGGACTCATAACCGTCGGAGCCGTTGATGTAATAGCCCGCCGAGTCACTTTTCACTTCGGTATATGTAAACTTCGAATTTTGAAGCGTTGCCAACTCATTTTTCAATTCCGCCAAATTCTTTGAAAAATCAAGAGATTTACCCGTGGCAATTTGTTTTCCGGTTAAGGAATCACGAAAAACGTCGGAACCGTCAATCGCCCCGCTGAAGTCCCTTTTGTCACGGCACTCCAAAAAATCAATCAACTCGTTATCTATTTTTTCGGTCAGCGAATCAATATTCATTGTTTGAAAATTCGCTTGTCCGGAAAGTTCCTCGTAATGTGCGATATCTTTTTTAAGTTCGCTGATTTTAAGGTAAGAAACAGCATCTTCCGATGAACCGAAAACAATCGACACGGTGTCACCGCTTGCAACACGCTCGCCGTTTTTGGCAAAAGAAACCGTAGTGCCGTTAACACTGTTTTTTATAAAGTGTTCGTCACGAACGGCAAAACAAGTTGTATCAATCGTGTTATAGACGGTTTCAGTCAACGCAAACTGCGTTTCAATATCATCTTTAGAGTAAAGCACCGCTTGATAAATAACATATGAAGCGAGTAGACATACAGCAAGAACAATAGCAATAATTTTAACGCCGAAACCGTTATTTTTCATTTGATTCACCTACCTAAAAAACTATTTATCATATTATCGACATCCGCAAGAATTTCTTCATATTCGGCGGTATCGGGATATATCCAATTTATTTCGCTGTTGCGTTTAAACCAAGTCAATTGACGTTTGGCATAGTGGCGAGTGTCACGTTTTAAATCCTCAACACATTCATCTAAACTTTTTTCACCGTCAAAATACGGTTTAAATTCCTTGCAGCCTATGGCGTTAAAAGCGGTTTTCGACGGTGAACTTTTGAAAAACATTTCCGCCTCTGCCAAAAGGCCCCGTTCCATCATCATATCGACACGTGTGTTTATCCTGTCGTACAGTTTTTGCCTGTCGCTGAAAGTGATGCCTATAAACAACGGCTCAATATCCGAACCGTTAATATGTGACAGAGCGACCTGACGTGAAATAGGCTCCCCCGTCGTTTTGAAAACCTCAAGTGCCCTTAAAACACGCACGGTGTTGTTGGGGTGAATTTTCAAAGCGGATTCCGGGTCAACCGACTGAAGTCGGGAGTACATATATTCCGCACCTTTTTCGGAAAGTTCGTTTTTTAATTCTTCACGAATCACAGACGAAGAAGCGTTTTCGAAAAAAGCGGTGTTACCTATAAAAGAGTCAACATAAAGCCCCGTACCGCCGACGATAACGGGCAACTTGCCACGTTGACAGATGCTGTCAAGCACGGCTTTTGCATCTTTACAAAAAGATGAAACGCTGTAAGTTTCGGAAATATCGAGGAAATCTGTTAAATGATGTTTTACACCTTCGGTTTCTTCGGCGGTAGGCTTTGCGGTGGAAATATCCATGCCTTTGTAAATCTGCATTGAATCGGCTGAAATGACTTCGCCGTCGAATTTTTTTGCAATATGAACGCCCAATGATGTTTTACCGGAGGCGGTGGGCCCGACAACCGCAACAATTTTTCGTTTCAAAACAATTATCCCTTTTGCTTTAATTACTCACAAAGCCTGATTAAACAATTCTTCCGAACTGCTTTTCTATCTCACGCTTTGTCATTTCGATAAGAATAGGTCTGCCGTGAGGACAGTAACGAATGTTTTCATCACCGAGAACAAGACCTACGAACTTTTCCGCTTCATACGAAGAAGTAAAATTCCCCGCTTTTATCGCAGCTCTGCAAGCCATTGAATGATATATCCAATCTAATTTTTCCGGCATCAAACTTTTTATGTTATTTGCGAGGTAGCCTGCGATTTCGGTAATGACTTCGGCGATATTTTCGCCTACGAGTTCCGGCGGACAGGCACTTACTTTTACGCATCTGTCACCGAAGTCGTCAACATCATAGCCGGCATCCGTCAGCAAAGCGATGTTTTCGATTACCGCCGAATATTCGTCTGCCGATAAATTCACGCTTATCGGCGTGAGCATCATTTGTGATTCGTTTGAACCCTGTTTTTTGAATTTTTCAAACAATATCCGCTCATGTGCGGCGTGTTTGTCTATTAAAATGATTTTATTGTCGGTTTCCGCAATCAAATATGTGTTGAATGCTTCGCCGATATATTTATAATCGGGCAAAGGCGGAGCGTTCTTTTTTACGTCACCGCCGAAAGTTTCGGTAACTTCCGATTTTTCAACCGGAACCGATACCGTTTTTTCAGCCGTCACGCCTACGCCGACGGAATCTGCCGCTGAAACGTCTCGGTCGGTTTTTTCAAGAGGTTCATCAAAAGATGAATCGTATATGACCCGAACCTTGGGTTTATAATAAGAATCGGTTAGAAAATCAAGTTGTTTAGGTTCATCTTTTTCGGGAGATCTCAACATATTTTCTTCGCCTGTAACAGGCGTACCGAATTCTTTCACCGTAAAAACAGGTTTCGGTTTTTCGTAAGAGTGAGCGGTAACATCGTTCATCTTCAACTGCTCGCCTTTTTGGGATGGTTCGGTAAAAACTTTCGCCTCGGAAAATGACACCTGTAACCTGCCGGTATCGGCATTTAAACTTGATAATGCGGCGGTGTAAACGGCATCGAAAACTCTTTTTTCATCGAAAAAACGAACTTCGGTTTTAGCCGGATGAACATTAACGTCAACGGTTTCAAACGGCATATCAACAAACAAAACGCAACCGGGATACCGCCCCGTCATTATGGAGTTTTTATAAGCGGTTTCAAGTGCGGTAAGGAAAAGAACGCTTTTAATATATCTGCCGTTAACGAAAAATGTTTGCATTGCACGGCTTCCCCGACAAGCAGTCGGTTTGGAAATAAACCCGTGGACTTTTATGCCGTTCACATCGCTTTCAACAGGCAAAAGTTGAGATGTAAATTCTTTGCCGAACACGGCGTAAACAGCGGATTTCAAGTTGCCGTCGCCGGGCGTTTGAAAAACAATTTTGCCGTCACGAATAAATTTGAAAGAAATATCGGGATTGGAAACGGCTATTCGTTCCAAAACAGATGCAACATAATTCCCCTCCTGAACGTCTTTCTTTAAAAATTTGAGGCGAGCCGGAATGTTATAAAACAAATCTTTAACAACAAGCGTCGTGCCGACAGGCGAACCGACATCGTCGATAAGTTTTTCTTCGCCACCTTCGATGATATATCGGGTGCCGATATCGGAATCGGGTGTTGCTGTCATCAAATCGACTTTCGAAACAGCACAAACCGAAGCGAGCGCCTCTCCTCTGAAGCCGAGTGTCGATATCGAATCGAGGTCTTCGGCGGAGGAAATTTTGCTTGTTGCGTGACTTATAAATGCTTTTTTAACGTCATCACGTTCAATACCGCAACCGTCATCGGTTACACGCATATATGTTTTACCGCCGTTTTGAATTTCAACGGTGATTTTTTTCGCACCCGCATCGACGGAATTTTCAACGAACTCTTTAATTACGGAAGACGGGCGTTCAACAACTTCGCCGGCGGCGATAAGATCCGCAATATTTTTCGGTAAAACGTTTATACGGGGCACAATCGCCACTCCTTTCTCGTAAATTACAGGGATTCGGCTTCTTTTTGCAATTCAAAAAGTACTGTCATTGCTTCAATTGGTGTCAATGTATTGAGGTCGACGGTTTTAAGTTTATTTATTACGGATTCTTTCATACCCGAAGAAAACGACAGTTGCAAGTCGTTATCTTCCTCAGTCTGTACTTCGGTTTTTCCCGTCACCTTAACGGGCGTTTGAGATTCAAGTGAATTTAAAATCTTTTTGGCGTTTTCAACAACATCTTTCGGAACGCCGGCAAGTTTGGCAACCTCAACACCGTAACTGCCGTCGGCGGGCCCTTTCACTATTCGACGCAAAAATGTTATATCGTCACCGCGTTTTTTAACCGATGTGTTGTAGTTTTTAATCCCCTGAACGCTGTTTTCAAGTTCGGTCAGTTCATGATAATGCGTAGCGAACAGCGTTTTTGCACCGATTTTCTTCTTATCGGCGGTATATTCGAGAACAGCCCTTGCAATACTCATGCCGTCGTAGGTCGAAGTACCTCGGCCGATTTCATCGAAAACGATAAGACTTTTATCCGTAGCGTTCTTCAAAATATCGGCAACTTCGGTCATTTCGAGCATAAACGTCGATTGACCCGCCGCCAAATCATCGGAGGCACCGACACGTGTAAATATACGGTCGACAATGCCGATTTTTGCACTTGAAGCGGGCACAAAACTTCCGATTTGCGCCATAAGTGTAATTATCGCAACTTGACGCATATAGGTGGATTTACCCGCCATATTGGGGCCGGTTATTATAGCGGTTCGGTTATCACGGCAGTCAAGATGTGTATCGTTCGGAACGAACGGAGCCCCGCCGAGCATAAGTTCGACAACGGGATGACGGCCGTCTTTTATTATAATTTCATCGGAGGTGTCGACAACGGGGCGTGTGTAGTTATTGTTGACCGCCGCAAAAGCGAGCGAGCAGAGTGCGTCGAGCCTTGCAACGGCACGTGCCGTTGTGCGAACACGCTCAAGTTGTTCGGCGATTTTGTTGCGAACCTCGGAAAACAGTTCATATTCAACACGGACTATTCTTTCCTGCGCACCGAGGACTTTCGATTCGAGTTCTTTGAGTTCCTGAGTTATATATCTTTCGCAATTTGCAAGCGTTTGTTTTCTTATGTAATGTTCGGGCACCAAATCCTTAAAAGAGTTGGTAACTTCAATGTAATAACCGAAAACACGGTTGTAGCCGATTTTAAGTTTTTTGATGCCTGTTTTTTCCTGTTCGGACTGTTCAACTCCGGCAAGATAGCCTTTGCCGTTGTTTACAATGTCACGAAGGGAGTCAAGTTCCCTGTTGTAGCCGTCACGAATCATTCCGCCTTCACGAACGGTAAGAGGCGGATCGTCTGTAATGGCATCACAAATAAGTTTATTGACATCTTCCAATAAATCAATTTCATTAAAAATGTTAACAAGCATTTTTGATTTTGAAGCGGAAACAGAAGATTTAATGTTATTGAGTTGATCGACGGTTTTGCTCAACGCTTTAAGTTCTTTTGCGTTGGCTGTGCCGTAGACAATTCTCGTCATGATTCTTTCGAGGTCAAACATATCGGCAAGATATCCCATTAAAGAATCAAGCAAAATAGTATCGGTTGTGAGTTCTTCAACGGCATTTTGCCTGAGAAGAATAGATGAATAGTTTATAAGAGGCTGTTCGACCCAACTGCGTATAAGACGTTTGCCCATAGCGGTTTTTGTATGGTCGAGAACCCACAAAAGACTGCCTTTTTTCTCACGGCGGATTTGCGTTTCGGTAAGTTCGAGATTTCTTCTTGCGGTAAGGTCGAGCGTCAAAAAACTGTTTTCGTTGTAAAAATCAACATCGTTGATATTTTCGAGGTCATTTTTTTGCACCCCTTTAAGGTAAGCGAGTGCTACGCCGAACGCATACAGCAAAGATGAATTTTCTTCAAATTTCTTAAAGTTTTCCGTGTCGCCGTTAAGGTGAAGAAGAACATCTTTTTTCAAGACGTCGATATCATAATCTTTTTCGTTTATAACTTGATAATCGACGGAGAGCCTGTTTTTAATGTAATCGGATATGGTTTTGACGGAAACGGCATATTTATTGATTATTATTTCACGCGGAGAATAACAGCCGAGCCTGTTGATAACGTGCTCTGCGGTGGCGTTGTTGACCGTTCCGTCAAGATGAACCTCACCCGTGGAAATATCGATAAAAGCGAGACCGCAGTTTTTATCGGAAATAAACACGGAGGCGAGATAGTTGTTTTTGCTTTCATCAAGCATACTGCTTTCGATAACGGTACCCGGCGTAACGATTCTCACGACATCACGTTTAACAATACCTTTTGCGGTGGCGGGGTCTTCAACCTGTTCGCAAATTGCGACCTTGTACCCCCTGCCGACAAGTTTTGATATGTAAGAATCGGCGCTGTGGAAAGGAACGCCGCACATGGGCGCACGTTCCTCTTGGCCGCAATCCCTCCCCGTAAGAACAAGTTCAAGTTCCTTAGAGGCTATTTTCGCATCTTCGAAAAACATTTCGTAAAAATCGCCCAAACGGAAAAACAAAAGCGTATCGGGATAATTCTGTTTTATTTGGAAATACTGTTCCATCATAGGAGAAAGTTTAGCCATTTTTTACCTCAGCAATTTTAAAATTTAGTGGCAACCGCCGCAACTGTCGCAACTTCCACCGCAGTGATGCTCCTGTTCGGGTGTGCATGTGGCGGGGTCTTGACCGTCAACACAGCAAGCGAGTATGCCCATAATTTCGTTCATCATGGAATCAACTTCGTTTTTTGCCGCTTCAAATTTAACCATATTGCCGTTGAGCATAATTTCACGGTATTTTTCTTCAAACTCTTTAGCGAACTGCTCCATTTTTGAAGAATCGGCTTCTTCGCCTTTTGCGGCTTCGTTCTGGTAGTTAAGTTGAATGAGGTTAATTTGACCGATGAGTTCGTTAAGAGCATCATCTTTCTCGTTAGCTTGTCTTGCCGCTTCATATTCCTTGTAACGGGAATCTTCCTGAATTGCAGCGCCGAGTTGTCTTGTGATTTCGATTACTGTCATTTTGTGTACTCCTTAAATATATTATAATTTCAACAATGAAACATTGTTTTTAAGATTGTCGGTTTTCAGCGGAGATTTCTTCTTGAACTTTGAGCAGTTCAAGAAACCATTTTGTTTTTTCCGCTTTCGAAACCGGATCGGGCATTTGTGCTGCGGGTGTCCCTTTTCGAGGTGAAAAAATGAATGTAAACATCGAGCCGTAACGAACTTCTTTCACCAAAGAAACGGTGTCGAGAAACTCCTCGTAAGTCTCACCTGGGAAACCGACGATAATATCGGTTGTTATGTCAACATCGGGCATCACGGTTTTGGCATATTTTATAAGATCAAGGTAATGTTCACGGGTGTAGTGCCTGTTCATTTCCTTCAATATGCGATTATTACCCGATTGAACGGGTAAATGCAAATGCCCGCAAAAATGTTTTGAGTTGGCTAAAACATCAAGCAGTTCGAAACTGCAGTCCCTTGGGTGCGAGGTCATAAAATCGAATTTAAAATCGCCCTCTATTGCATCGATTCGCCTAACAAGTTCGGCAAAATTGACGCCGTAATCACAGTTTTTGCCGTAAGAGTTGACGTTTTGACCGAGTAAGGTTATAAGTTTGTAGCCTTCTTTGACAAGCGAACGAGCCTCATCGAGAATAACATCGGGCTCTCTGCTTCGTTCCCTGCCACGCACGTGCGGAACAACACAGTAGGAACAGAAGTTATTGCACCCGTACATAATCGGCAACCATGCGTTTTCACCGCTGTCCCTTGAAGACGGCAGACCTTCGGCTATAACGCCGTCGCTTTGGTCGATGCAAAAAACTCTTTTTCCCGTGCAAAGAACCTTTGAAACCAATTCGGGCAGTTTGTGAGTAACGTGCGTTCCGAAAACGAGGTTAACAAAAGGATAACTTGTTTTGATTTTTTCGGCTATGTGTTCCTGTTGCATCATACAACCGCAAAGTGCGATAATAAGACCAGGCTTTTCTTTTTTATATTTTTTCAAAGCACCGACATTGCCGAACACCCTGTCTTCAGCATGTTCCCTAATGGCACAGGTGTTATAAAGAATAAAATCCGCCTCGGCTTCATTTTCACACAGTGTATACCCCATTTCAAGAAGCATGCCTTTAATGTGTTCGCTGTCGGCAACATTGCCTTGACAACCGTATGTGTGGACAAAGGCTTTCGGCTCAAAATCAGAATAGCGGGAACCGAGAACGGTACGCACCCTTTGAGCATATTCCTTTTGTTTATCTAACTCGTCTTGACTGACAAAAAAACTGTTTTGCAAAATATTCACCCGATAAAATTAGTTAAGAACGCCGTTTAACCAGCCGAGGATATCGGAATAGACATTTTCTTTACAATCCTCGTTAAGTATTTCGTGACGGCAACACGGATAGATGATGACGGTGGGTTCATGTCCCGTTTCGACAAGAACATCGGAGCAGGCAATCGGACCTTTACCGTTCATACCGACGGGGTCAAGTGCGCCCGAAATGATCATAATGGGGAGTTCGGTGGGCACGGCAACGGGCCACATTTTATCACTCGCAAGTATACCGATTGACGCAAGGTCACGAATACCGGCAATCGAAAGTTCGCAACCGCAAAGCGGGTCGTTTATGTAATTTTGAACATTCTCTTTATTGACACTGAGCCAGTCCAAATCGGTTGTTCTGTCGGAAATTCTGAGAGAAGATACTTTATTGAGCATGGAAGCGAGCGTGTGATTGACTGTTCTCGCACCGAATTTATCGGTAAATTTGTCGAGCGTGTCAATGAAGAAATCAAGCCCCGACGGAACTTGTGCCGTTCCGCAAATAATCAAACCGGAAAGTTCCGAACCGAAGGTGCTCGCATATACACGTGCACAAAGAGAACCCATGCTGTGACCGAAAAGGAAATACGGCAAATCGGGATAACGCCTGTGCATTATAGAATACAAAATATGCATATCGTCAACAAAACGGCGGTAGCCTTCTTTTTCGGCGGTAAAGCCCAAATCTTCTTCACATTCAACGGATTTTCCGTGACCGATATGGTCGTTACCGCAAACTATAAAACCATTAGAGGCAAGGAATTTCGCAAAATCGTCATAACGGCCGATATGCTCGCAAACGCCGTGTGCGATTTGAAAAACTCCAACGGGAGTAACTTCGTCATCAAACCATATAAGCGTGTGGATTTTATTGACACCGGTTGACGAATTAAAATACGCTTCTTTTTTAACAATTGCCATAAAAACAATCCTCCTTTTGAAGTGTTAAAGTGCCCTGAGGCAACAAACACCCACGATTACTTTAATCATAACACAACGCTGTTACTTTTTCAAGTTATAATTATAGTAATTATATATTATTTGTAAGATAACAGCGAAAAATATGTAAGGTAAAAGCGAAAAGGAAGTAAATACAACTTTTCAAGTAAACAATCGGTATTTTCGCCAATCAACTATATTTGCGTGGTTACTTTTCTGTTTATTACCGTTTTTTATCATTTTGCAACACATCAATTGCAGACCCGCAAACCGTTTTTTACATATCGGCAACTGCATCTTGAATTTATCGGACAAGTGTGTTAATATACTTAGAGTTTAAGTTTAAACGGAGGATGAATTATGACTACGGAATTTAACACAAATTCAAAGGCTATAGTTATCGGTCTTACCGATACGGGTGAAAAAATCCCCGCCGCTTCCGGCAGAATTTCAACACAGCCCGGCACCGCCCTTGAAATACTCGATTTATCGAAAGATGCGCAAAAAAACGCAAATCTTATTTCAAAAGTCACACGTTCCGGACATAATTCAACAGTCGAACACACCGTATTTAACCTTGCTTTTCAAAATGTTTCGGTGCTTGTTGAACAGTTTGTGATTGAATTCCGCCTTGCCTCGTTCACGGTAAAATCAAGGCGATATGTCGATTTTGCGAAACTCGGCTATTACATTCCCCGATTTGAATCGAAATCGGTGCAAAACAAATACATATCACATATGGATTATCTTTACGGTGAATACGAATATTTCGTCAATGTCGGCGTACCGAAAGAAGATGCACGTTTTCTTCTTCCCTATTCGCTTTTCAGCAATTTTTACTGCACATTAAATGCAAGGGAATTACTCAATATGCTTTATGCCATGATTTACGGCAGAGGTTCTTCATTTCCCGAAATAAAATCATTGGGCGAGTCGCTTCTCGAACAGGCTCGCAGGCTCACGCCCGGCATTTTTACCGATTTTGAAACTCGCAGACCCGCCGTACAGGATGTGCCGGTGTTCCCATACACGCCCGACGAAAATTTAATTGCCGGCGAGGAACCCGTTGAACTTTTGAGTTATACGCCGGATGCCGCAAAAGCGATTTCAAGAGCGGCGTTGATTGAAACATGTAACCTTCCGACGGCACAAATAGAAAAGATAATCGAAGATGACAAAGAATGTGCGAAAATAATCAAAACGGTTATTTCATCAAAAAGACAGCGTGCCCTCGAATCGGTTACTTTCACGTTCAGAATCAACAATGTTTCGCTCTCATGCCTTACTCACTTCGCACGTCACAGAATGCAGTCAATCGGCATCCCCTCTTTAACACTCACAAACCGCAGAAGGCACATTCTTCCGAAGACTGTTGCGGAAAATCCCGAATTGAAAGAAAGATTTTGCACAGCCTTCACTAAAACAGCGGATCTTTACGATGAACTCAAAAGTGCCGGTGTTTGCGAAGAGTTGTTGGCTTATGTTCAATTGAGCGGTAACACAGTTGACATTGTCACCACCGTAAACGGCAGAGAACTGCTTTTGTTTATGAAATTGCGTTCCTGCAACAGAGCCCAATGGGAAATTCGTGATTTTGCAATCGATATGCTCAAAAAACTTCGCAACGCCGACAGAACCGTTTTCGATTTTTACGGTCCGAGTTGTTATGTCGGCAAATGTCCCGAAGGCCCTCTCACATGCGGTAAATCTTCGGAAGTAATCGAAGCGATAAAAAAACTTTAAATGCCGAAAAAATACAGTAACACAAGGGATTTTTACAGTAAACCGACCTGTAAAAATCCCTTGCTCTTTACTACTCAGCTTTCGTCTTTTACCTTAATTTTGTGTGTAATTCGACATTTTATGATATTTTGAATGAAAAACATTGAAAACTTTTTCCAATTATTATATATTTGCACATTGAAACAATAATTAAAAAGTTATATAATACAAAATAGATTTTTTTGTTTTACTGTGAGGTAAACTAATGTTAGGTAAATTGATAAGGGTATGTGTAACCGAGGCGGTCGGTACAAAAATGCCCACCGGCGGTATTTACACGCTTAACCACGGCAAGGCTATCGGTAAATTCCGTGCATCTTCCCCGATCAGCGGTGTTTTTATTTTAGGTATCGATAATCCCGTCAAACATTTCGACGGCCGTGTTATAGCCGTTCTGCGTTTTCGTGATAACGGCGAGCAAAAAATTATTGCCGCTCCAAAATCAAAACGATTTATAGATTGGGAAATTCGGCGTTCCGTTGCCTTTTACACAGGCAACAGGCCGTTTTCACTCGACTGTTACTACGAGCGCTCCTGCGGTGCCGTTGTTTACAGAATCATCAACAAAGAAGTTCGGTATCTTCTTATAAAAAACCGTCGCAGTTCAAACTGGAGTTTCCCCAAAGGCCATGTTGAAGACGGCGAAACTTCGGAAGAAACCGCTAAACGTGAAGTTTTCGAAGAAGCGGGAATACGAATTAAAATTTTTCCAGGGTTTACCAGCAAATCGCAATACACAATTCAAAACCGAATACAAAAAACGGTTCAAATTTTTGTTGCGACAACCAACGATGAACAAACAAAAATCCAACCCGAAGAAATCGAAGACTATATTTGGCTCCCGTTCAAAAGCGCATATAATTGCCTTAAATTCGAAAACGATAAAACCATACTAAAGGATGCAAACAGTTTTTTAATTAAAAATAAATACATAAGCGAGGTTTAATATGGTAGAGAATATTGTTAATGTTTTTGTTGAGTTTTTAGAAAGCAACAACATTCCCGCACAGTTAATCCCCTTTCTTGTTTCGCTGTTTCCCGTTCTTGAGTTGCGTGGCGGTATGATTGCGGCACGCGCCTTAAACATCGATTTTATCCAAGCGTTTATCGTTTGTTACTTGGGCAATATGATCCCGATTCCGTTCATTCTTCTTTTTATTCGAAAAATATTCGCCTTAATGCGAAAAGTTAAGTTCTTCGGCAAAATCGTCGACAAACTCGAAGCACGTGCCGACAAAAAGAAGGACACAATCGTTAAATATCAAGAATGGGGTCTTTTGATTTTCGTTGCCATTCCCCTGCCGGGCACCGGCGGTTGGACAGGTGCGCTTATCGCGGCACTTATGGATTTGAGAATGCGAAAATGTCTTCCCATTATCGGAATAGGCGTCTTTATTGCGGGGCTGATTATGTCGCTTATTACTTACGGCATTTTTTAAAATGCTTCAAATATATCACTTACACGGAAGTTTTCGGCGTAAAAGCAAAAACTTCCGTTTTTATTTTTATATTTTCGGCAGACGACAAAAACAAAAACCACCGATTGTGCTTTAACTATTGATTTTATTTTTAAAAATATGTATTATTTACTTAAAAACCTGTATCGTCTATGGTGGATATATGAAAACTTGTTATATTTTCGGTTCGCTTTGTGTACCGACTTTCGACTTCAAACCGACTGACCGTGATTTGATTATAGCGGCTGACGGTGGGCTTAAAAACACGCAAAAATTCAATCTGACTCCCGATTTCATTGTCGGTGACTTTGATTCTTTAAAGTACACCCCCACGGGCAAAAACGTAATTAAACACCCCGTAAAAAAAGACGAAACCGACACTCTTTTGGCTGTTAACACTGCACTCGAAAACGGTTGCGACAATTTTTTGATTTTCGGTTGTTTGGGTGGGCGTCTTGACCAAACCTTGGCGAGCGTTCAAACTGCCGCATACATAACCGAAAAAGGCTTTAATGCGGTATTTGTCGGCGACGAAGCGTATCTTACCGTTATAAAAAACGGTAGAATCCGTTTTTCAGCCGAAAATAAAGGCGTTATATCCGTGTTTGCCTATTCGCAAATTGCACAGGGCGTTTGTGAAGAAAATCTTTTATACACATTGCAAAATGCGACTTTAACCGCCGACTACCCTCTTGGGGTCAGCAACGAGTTTATCGGCAAAGATGCCGTTGTTTCGGTTGAAAACGGTGAAATTTGTGTTGTTTGGAACGGTAAGGAAGGCAATTGGTCTTTCGGATGATAAATTATGAATTACCGCAAAACAGATTTAAAAAGTATCGAAGGTGCTGTGTTCGATCTTGACGGAACACTCCTCGATTCAATGTATATTTGAAGTGAAATAGGTCTTAAATTTTTAAAAAGCGAGGGAATAACACCGCCTACCGGTGTGGCAGACGAATTTGTAAAAGTCAGCCTTGTGCAAGCGACGGAGTATTTCATTGAAAGTTACGACCGCAACAGAACCGTTGAAGATATTGTTGAAAGCATCAACCGTCTTGTTCATGATTTCTATTATTACGAAGTAGTTATAAAAGACGGCGTTAAAGAATTTTTAAATTAAGGTGACGGGAGTCGAACACAATACGCCTAAAATTTAATCTTTCGGCGTATCAATGCGTTTTTCCCCT